>JANPPO010000262.1:0-16852 GCA_031428555.1 Bdellovibrionales bacterium
ACAATGGCTGCAAGTTTCTCTGGTGGAACAGGAAATGGCGCAGACTGATCAATCGTATCAAGAACTATATCGTCGTAACTTGCGTTACCACTTGTTTTAAAAATTTCCCGTGAAATAACCTGGCCGCGTTCATCGATTCGAACCCTGGCCTGTGCTTTAAAATCTCTTTTCGCCATCCACTCTGGTAGTGCCCAGCGCTCTTTAATGTGGCGGTCTAAGTCTGCAACATAACTTTCGTGCTGCATTTTGTTGAGGCCCGTCAAAGATGTTCCAGGTGAAAGGATATTTCCCTTAACTTGTGCAACTTTTTTCAAAGCTTCGTTTGTTGTCTTTTCGCGTTCGACATCATTTTTAATTTTATCTAAAGCACTTTGCTTTTTTAATTTCTCTAAAGCTTCTTGCTGCTTAGACTTTGTTTTTTTAAGATTGATTGCTTCTGGGTCTTTGGCTTTTGGTTCAACCTTTTCAGGCAAAGCGACAGGTTTACTTTTTTCTGTTGTTTCTTTTACCTTTTCTTCAGGTTTTACGAGCGAAATTTGATTCGGGTCTAATTTTTCAGGCAAGGCTACGATATCGACCCTAATGGCTGCAGAATAGTCGATTGCTTCGCCTTCGAAAAAAGTAGCTTTAACAGTAAAAATCGCAACAATAGCAACATGAGCAATAAGTGACCACTTAATCGCGGACTTAAATTCTGAAGATTCATTAAAATTGACGTTAAACGTATCTGCACTCATTTAATTATAACTATTTTTCTTTGGGCAAAGTGATAAGGCCAATATTTGTGATGCCTGCTGCTCTGATTTCAGCCATGGCTTCAGCAACGACACCGTAATCAACTTGTTTATCTGCTTGGATATAGATTTGCTTATTTTTGCGAGTTTTAAAGATCGCCTGCATTTTCGGCTTCAGCTCTTCCATTTGGATTCTATTTTTTGCAGCTTCCATTCTTCGGTCTTTATGAATCACGAGCAAAAAAGGTTCTTCTGTCATTTCGACGCCAGAACTTGCAGTCTTCGGAACATTAACTTCAATCCCTTGCTGCATAAGGGGAGTCGTCACCATAAACATAATAAGTAAAACCAGCATGACGTCCACAAGTGGAGTCACATTGATTTCGCTTAAGACTGCTTTGGATCTTCTTGATCCACCTGAGGACATACTCATAAGTTAATCCTTAGTTTTTAAAGAAGTTTCGCTTCACGATATTAAGGAAATCAGCACTGAAGTTATTCAGTTCGATTTCTTCTTTTCTAACTCGAGAAATAAAATGGTTATAAAGCATAACGGCTGGAATTGCGGCAGCCAGACCAATTGCTGTTGCAATCAAGGCTTCAGAAATTCCTGGAGCAACAACTGCAAGACTTGCACTTCCAGTTTGGCCAATTTTGTGGAATGAACCCATGATTCCCCAAACAGTTCCAAATAGACCGATAAAGGGTCCTGTACTTCCAGTTGTGGCTAACCAATTTAATTTTGACTCAAGCGCTGAAATTTCATTCTCAGTCGATTTGCGAATCACACGCTCGATATTATCAACACTTGATAATTGGGGACGGTTCGCTCCACCATTGGCTGAAGAGGACTCTGCTAATTTTTTAAGCTCTAAGTAAGCTGCGCGGTAAACGCGGGCCAAACTGCTGGCGCTGTATTTATCGATTTGCTCGTAAAGACTATCCAAAGACGATGCCTTCCAGAAGTGAGCTAAAAAAAGCTCATTGTGGTCGGTTAATTTTTTAAATTGTCGCCACTTTGTGATTCCAACACCCCAACAAGCTATCGAAAGAAAAACGAGAGAGAGGAGGGTTAATTGAACAACAGGGCTAGCCTGTAAAATTGAATCTAATGCACCGGTATTAACTGCTACTTTATCCATAGGACTTTATTCTAGGTAGTCCTTTTGAAAAGAGCAAAACTTTATCACTCGAAAAAAGTTATTTATCTAGAGTACTTGAACCTAAAATAAGAATATCTGGCTTCATTTCTAGTGCTTTTTCTAGATCTTGGTCTGTGTGCACGGGGCCAATTGCCACTTTTTTATAGCGTTTTCTCATTTCCAAAATAACTTTTGGATTAAGTACTTCTCGTTTTTTTAAAATAACAGGAGTAATAAAATAATCACGTTTGAAGTTAACAAGCCCTTCCAGATTAATTGAAGCCATCGTCAGAACTTTTGTTAAGTCAGATAACGAAGTTCCATAGACCCAAAGCGGGTGAAGTTCTTTTAAACTACTGATAACGATATCGGCTTCGCTTGTTATCACAATTTGATTTTCAATTTTAACTTTTTCAACCCACTCTGTAATGTAGCGATCAATATCAATCGCGTTATCCACAACATTTAAAATCCAAAAACGTGGCTTGAGAGTCAGCCACTCATCGACTGTTCTGATGCCAGGGGCTTGGCTTTTAAGGAAATCATAACTGTAATAGAAATTTTTATTGCCCTTGTACTCGGCGGTATTTGAACTTGAAAGTTTTGAAATGAATTCGAGTTTCTGCGGTGTCGCTGTAAAGAGCTGACCATTTCCACTGACTCGAATATTGAGATAGAGAATTCCATCCGGATTTTTTTGCAAGAATGCTGAAGCTTCATCGAAGTTATCAGTTGAAAGAGCTTTTAATGATTTTCCATCCTTTAAAGTCCAACTCATGAGGGGGTGATCATAGGGTTTATAAGTTAAACCCTGACCCCAGAACCACATTGTGGACCATGCCATAAACGCAAAAAGTAAGGCTCCAAGACAGATTCCGAGTAATTTCATTCGATCTAGCTAACACCATAACCTATTGAAATCACGCTATTTTTAATTACGACTAATTTTAACGTATTTATTCTTGAGTTTCAGGTGGTTTTCAACTAGTTTGCAGTTCGGAAAAAGGAATTTATGACGAAATTAAATCGAAAAATTGAATATTCCTTGATGGCGCTTCAATATATCCAGCAGCGTCAACCAAGTTCAAAGGTAACCGCTAAAGAGGTCTCGGACTCTGTTCAGGCACCTTTTGATGTCATTGCGAGAGTCATGCAGATCATGGCGCAAAAAGCTCTTTTAATTTCTGAACAAGGTGCAAGTGGTGGTTACCGCCTCAATCAAGATTTAAAAAACGTTTCGCTTTTTCAGTTATTTGAAATGATCGAAGGTCCCACGGCTCTTGTTAAATGTATTTCCGAAGATGGCGTTTGTGATAACGAAACTAGCTGCAACGTCGCTTCTCCGCTTAAATCACTTAATACTAAGCTCAACACTTTTTTTAAAAACATTCCGTTAAGCGAATTACTTGCAGGTGAAGATTCGGCAGCAGATTCCATAACAACAAATGGCGAACGCGCAAAGGATTTGAACCATGTCTGATTCATCTCAAAAAATTCAGGATGATTACGAATACAAATATGGTTTCGAAACCGATATTGAACAGGAAACTGTTCCTAAAGGTTTGAATGAAGAAATCATTCGTATTATTTCAGGAAAGAAAAACGAACCAGCTTGGCTTCTGGAATATCGTCTAAAAGCATACAAACATTGGCTTACGATGACTGAACCTACGTGGGCCCACGTTGAATATCCCAAAATTGATTTCCAAGACTCTAGATATTATTCGGCCCCAAAAAAGAAAACTGACGGTCCAAAATCAATGGACGAACTTGACCCAGAGCTTATCAAGACTTTCGAGAGATTGGGAATTCCACTTCAAGAACAAAAAAGAATCTCTGGAGTTGCCGTTGATGTCGTTTTTGACTCTGTATCGATTGCGACAACTCATAAAGAAGTATTAGAAGAAGTGGGCGTGGTCTTTTGCTCGATCAGCGAGGCAGTTAAAACTCATCCTGATTTGGTTAAAAAATATTTTGGATCTGTTGTTCCTTATACTGACAATTATTATGCAGCTTTAAACGCAGCTGTCTTTACGGACGGTTCGTTTGTTTATATTCCTAAAGGTGTAAAGTGTCCGATCGATCTATCGACTTACTTTCGAATTAACGCCAAAGAAACAGGACAGTTTGAACGAACGCTCATTGTTGCCGAAGATAATTCATTCGTAAATTATTTGGAAGGTTGCACGGCGCCTCAGCGGGATGAAAATCAGCTGCATGCTGCTGTTGTTGAACTTGTTGCTATGGAAAATGCTGAAATTAAATATTCGACAGTTCAAAATTGGTATACCGGAGACAAAAAAGGTAAGGGCGGGGTTTATAACTTCGTCACGAAACGTGGAATTTGTGCAGGAAGAAGAGCTAAGATCTCTTGGACGCAAGTTGAAAGCGGCTCGGCAATTACTTGGAAGTATCCGTCATGTATTTTAAAAGGTGATGAATCTGAAGGCGCTTTCTACTCTGTAGCATTGACTCATGATTTTATGCAGGCAGATACCGGAACTAAAATGATTCATATCGGGAAAAATACGAAAAGTACGATTATTTCGAAAGGAATTTCGACTGGAAATTCTTCGAATGCTTATCGGGGGCTGGTAAAAATCCTTCCGTCAGCTGAAAATGCTAGAAATTATTCTCAGTGTGATTCGATGCTAGTGGGGGATAAGTCTTCTGCGCATACCTATCCATATCTTGAAGTAAAAAATAATTCTGCGACGATTGAACACGAAGCTACGACTTCAAGAATTTCTGAAGATCAGATTTTCTATCTTCAGTCGCGTGGCCTCGATAAGGAAAAATCTATCTCGATGTTAGTGAATGGATTCTGCAAAGATGTTTTTAAAGAGCTCCCACTGGAATTTTCAGTCGAAGCTGTGAAGTTAATTGAAATGAAATTAGAAAACTCAGTAGGTTAGGTCAAAATGCTTAAAATTGATAATTTAGTCGCAAGTGTTGAAAATAAAGAAGTGCTTAAGGGCTTGAACCTGCAAGTAAAAGCAGGCGAAGTTCACGCGATCATGGGACCAAACGGCTCGGGTAAATCGACTTTATCTAAAGTTTTGGCAGGACATCCAGGTTACAAAGTCGTTAGCGGAGATATTTTATTTGATATCAACCTTCAAATGAAAAGCATTTTAGAGATGGAGCCAGACGAGCGAGCAAAAGATGGAATCTTTTTAGCGTTTCAATACCCAATTGAAGTTCCAGGTGTAACAAACTTTACGTTTTTAATGACGGCCTTTAACTCAATCTTGGAAGCTCAAGGTTCTGCACCAATGGCGGAAGTTGAATTTCGCCAGTATGTAACTGAAAAGCTTAAAATTGTTTCGATGCGCGCAGATTATTTGGATCGCGGTGTAAACGCTGGCTTTTCTGGCGGAGAAAAGAAGAAAAACGAAATTTTGCAAATGGCAGTTTTGTCACCCCGCCTTGCAATCTTAGACGAGACTGACTCTGGTCTTGATATCGATGCGTTGAAAGTTGTTGCAGAGGGTGTGAACAAATTAAGAAACCGAAATAATGCGATCATCTTGATTACCCACTATCAGCGATTACTTGATTTCATTAAGCCTGATTATGTTCACGTGCTTGCAGGTGGAAGAATTATTGAATCTGGTGGACCTGAGCTTGCTCTAAAACTCGAAAAACAAGGCTATGATTGGCTTTTGAATTAAGGATATGAAAATGGTATTTCCTCAAGAACATACTTTTCCAACACGCAAAGATGAAAACTGGAAATATACTAGTTTGAAGTCTTGGTTAGAAAAGCCCTATGTTATCAGCCAAACAGAAGAGCAACACCCTGCTCTTCACTCGGCATTCGCTTATAAGGCTATTTTTATTAATGGATCCTTTAAAGAAGATATCTCTGTTTTGCCATCAATGCTGAAAGTTAGTTACGAAAAGACTTCGGCGCCGACAGCTAAGGACTCGTTAGTTTTATTGAATTCTAAATATACTGAATCAACGACTGTTCTAAAATTATCTGCAGAAGCAAAATTAGAATCTCCGCTTCATATGATTTTTCTAACTTCTTCTGAAGCAGAACATTCAATGAATTATCCGCAAGTTCGCCTTGAGCTCGGAAATTCAAGTGAACTGATACTTCTTGTTCAACATGAAAGTGCCGAGCTAGATAATGTATCGTTCGTAAGTTCTTGGCTCAACGTAAAAGTCGGAACTGGTGCTAAACTTGAATGCGCTTTCTTACAGAACCAAAACTTAAAGAGCTTTCACTATGAAAAGGCTCAGTTTGATGTTCAGGCACAGGCTCAAGTCAAGATTCTAGCGATTGCGCTAGGTAGTCAGCTCTCTAGAAGCGAAGTCGACTTAAACATTTTAGGTTCTGAAGTTTCAGCTCAGTTATTGGGAATTTATGCATTAACTGGAAATCAACAATCTGATCATTATACTTCGATGAAGCATATGGTTGGTGGTAGTGACACTGTTCAAATTTATAAGGGCTTACTTGCTGATAAATCTAAAGGTGTGTTCAACGGTCACGTATACATCGCGAAAGATGCGCAAAAAGCAAATTCGGAGCAGTTAAATAAGAATCTTCTCTTAAGTAGTGAAGCTGAAGTTAACAGCAAGCCCGAATTAGAAATTTATGCTGATGATGTAAAAGCGACTCATGGATCGACAATTGGTCAAATTCAAAAGGAAGAAATTTTTTATCTTCAAACACGTGGAATTAAAAAAGAAAAAGCTATTCAGTTAGTGTCTGAAGCCTTCGTTATGGATGTGGTTCAAAGACTCGACAATAACCTTCTTAAAAAAGTGATTAAGTTAGCTCTTCAGGCCAAAGGAGCGGTAAAGTGATAAACGAAGAACTCAAAGCTAAAATGCTAAAAGTTCGAAAGCAATTCCCAGCCTTGAACCAAAAGTTCGGCGGCAAGGATTTCGTTTATCTTGATTCTACGAATACGACACTAAAACCTCAGATCGTAATTGATCGAATACAAAAGTTTTATAATGAAGAAGCGTCTAACGTTCATCGCGGTGGCTACCAGTGGAGCGCTAGAACAACAGCCCTTTTCGAAAAGGCGCGTGAAAGAGTTGCTGAATTTATCGGCGCAGAACATCCAGAAGAAATTATCTACGTTCGAGGAACGACCGAAGCCATTAATCTTGTTGCTGAATCTTTTGGGCACACATTCTTGAAAGCTGACGATGAAATCCTGATTTCCGAAATGGAGCATCATGGGAACATCGTTCCTTGGCATATGCTTCAGGAACGTTACAAAGTTAAAGTAAAAGCCGTTCGCATTTTTGATAATGGCGAGCTTGATCTAGAGGATTTAAAAAATAAACTAACTTCAAAAACTAAGATTGTTGCACTAACTGCATGTTCAAATACTTTGGGTACGATGCCGTCTGTGGAAAAGATTGTGCAGATCGTTCGTGCTGGAAGTAAAGCTGCCATCTTAATCGATGGCGCCCAACTGATTTCGCAAGAAAAAGTTAATGTCAAAAAAATGGATGTGGATTTTTTCGTTTTCTCTGCTCATAAGCTGTTTGGCCCTATGGGCTTAGGCGTACTTTATGGAAAGAAAGATTGGCTTAACCGTATGCAGCCTTACCAGGGTGGCGGAAGCATGATTTCCAAAGTCACTTTAGAGAAAACGACTTTTAACGAATTACCGCAAAAGTTCGAAGCGGGCACTCCACATGTGGAAGGTGCATTGGGATTGCATTCAGCGATGGATTTCGTCGATAGTATTGGTTGGAGCGATATTAAGACCTGGGACCAAATGCTACTTGCCGAAACGACTGAACTTCTCAAGAAAATTCCTGAAATTGTGATTTATGGTGAAGCTTCAAAAAAGGCTCCGATCATTGCGTTTAATTTAAAAGGTGCTCATCACTCGGATGTGGCTCAAATTTTAGATGAAATGGGAATAGCTGTCCGTGCAGGTCATCACTGTACTCAGCCCTTAATGGATCGATTTGGGATTCCAGGGTGTGTTCGTGCTTCGTTTTCGATTTATAATACTCCAGAAGAGGGTCAGAAACTTTTTGAGGGCTTGTTAAAAGCTAAGGAACTTTTGCTATGAATATTGAAACAACCGAAACTCTAGTTAATGTTCAGGCAACACCAAATCCTAATGCTTGGAAATATGTTTTGAATAAACCCGTCTTAAACGAGGGCAAGGCAACTTACTCCACACCTGAAGAGGCTGCTCATAATATTTTAGCAAAATCACTTTTTGAAGTAGCAGGTATTCGCCAAGTTCATTTCTTTCAAAACGTTATTACCATAACTTACTACTTCGATGTGGACTCCGATAATATCCATCCAAGCGTCATTTCAGTTATTCAAACAAGAATGCCAGTTCATAACCCTAATCAAACTGTTCAAGATGAAAAGAAAAAATCCCGAGAAAACCTGACTCCCGAACTTCAGCAGATTGAAGAAATATTGGACCGCACAGTTCGTCCGGGCCTTCAAGGTGACGGTGGCGACATCACGATACTGAAATATGAAGAAAATAAACTTCACGTGTACTACGAAGGTGCCTGTGGAACTTGCCCAAGTTCAACTACCGGAACGCTCATGGCCATCGAGAGCATCTTAAGAGATGAATTTAATCCCGAAATAGAAGTTCTTCCTGTAGGCTAACTTCTATGAGTTTGGACCAGTGGGCAAAAGAGCAAACATTTTTTTCCGGAGACAAATATTACTCTGCGATAAAAGCTGACATTGAAAATGCAAAATCCAGCATCGATGTTGAGTGTTATATTTTCGAATTCGACGAAACCGGGAAAACGCTTTCAGATGCCCTTATTGCCGCCTCTAAGCGTGGAGTCCGTATCAGAGTTATAGTTGATGGCATAGGCTCGGCATACTCGATTCCGAACTTACAGCGCTACTTACGCGAAGGTGGCGTTGAGTTTAAAGTTTTTCACCCTATTTTTAGTTCTTGGTATATTCCCATATTTCGAACGATGAACAGACGTAATCATCGTAAAACCTGGATCATTGATCAAACAATCGCATTTACCGGCAGCTTCAATGTTTCCAATGTTCATACTGAACTTTCCGGCGCCCCTTGGCGGGATAGCGGTATGCGCGTCGAAGGTGAACAAGTGAAACTATTAAGTCAGGCGTTTGGTAAAGTTTGGGGAAAGAACAAAATATGGAAGCGAAAAGTTTTTTATTATGATGAGGCCCTTGGTAATTCATTAGTCAGGCTTAATGACGGAACAAACAAAAGACGCGCATGCTACCGTGAAATGCTTTTAAGAATTCGTGAAGCAAAAAGATATATTTGTTTTGGAAATGCTTACTTTGCTCCTCACTTTCGAATTGTGATGGAACTTTGCTATAGCGCCCGCAGGGGTGTCGATGTTCATATTTTAGTGCCCCGCAAATCCGACATTTTTTTCATGCCTTGGATTAGTTCAACTTATTATTATGCGCTCCTACAGTCTGGCGTTAAAGTGCACGAATATTTACCTGCAGTTTTCCACGCTAAAAATTATGTGATTGATGATTGGATGCTAATTGGATCTTCGAATTTAAATCATCGGTCTCTTTTTCATGATTTGGAAATTGACTTAAAAGTCACAATTCCAGAAAATAAAGAGATTTTTTTGAAAGAAATTAAAGACGATCTTAAGAATTCAGAACTAGTGACGTATTCTTCATTCAAAAAAATATCCTGGTTCAGAAAACGAGTTACCGACTTCTTATTGTTATTTAAAAGCTGGTTTTAAAATGAAAAATTTAAGGGTCCTTTCATACAACATTCACAAAGGCTTTTCCCTTGGGAATCGAACCTATGTGCTTGATTTGATCCGAAAAAGTATTCAGCAATTTAATGCAGATCTTGTACTTCTTCAGGAAGTTGTTGGCGAACACGAAAAGCATTTTAATAAAGTGACCAATATGCCTTCCGCATCGCAGTTCGAATTTTTAGCTGACGGTGCATGGTCTCACTTCGCTTATGGAAAGAATGCTGTCTATGATGAAGGTCATCATGGAAACGCTATTTTAAGCCTTTATCCGATCAAGAAATGGCACAATCTGGATCTCTCAACAAATCGTTGGGAAAGTCGGGGACTGTTGCATGCAACTCTAGATACACCTTCTCCAAAAAAAGTTCACGTGATGAGTCTTCACTTGGATCTTCTCGAGCGAGGACGACAACTACAGATTAAAAAAGTTTGCGATTATATTAATAAGCACACGAAACCTGAAGATATTATTATTTTAGGCGGGGACTTCAACGACTGGGCTGAAAAGGCCAGTCACCGAATTAAATCGGAAACAGGAATGCAGGAAGCGTTTTCAACTTTGCATGGTGGGTATGCTCGATCGTTTCCCAGCTTCTTACCACTTTTACCCTTAGATCGTGTTTACTCAAAAAATGCCAAGCCCATCACCGCAAAATGCCTAGATGGCCCCAATTGGAAAAAACTTTCTGATCATTTGGCTTTGTTTACCGAGTTCGAACTTTAAAATTTCGCCAGCATCATTTCAATAAATTCTCGAATACCGATACCCAAACCGACAAAGAAGAAAATCACCGCGCCACCAATCACATAGCTAATCCACATCAGGACGCCATCTTCCTCTAGTTCGCCTAGCGCATTGGCCACTAAAAAAAAGGCTGGTAAAGAATTAGAAAAAGGAATGGGTAAGGGTAACGATAAAAGAAAAGCAAAAAGTATAATCAGAAAACCATTCAAAATTTGGGTTCCTCGATGAGTCGTCCAGCCCGCCATCCGCGGCTTAATCAGCTTCTCAGTCTTATTCAAAATTTTTATTAAAATTCGACAGCAGCTCAAAATCAGTTTTTCTGGTAGATGCTTCCTTAAAACTTTCTGCGGCAACCACGGCGGTCGATTCAGCATGATCAACACACCCAAGGTCATCAGAATAATTCCAATCACCGTCGACAATCCGAAGAGCGGAAGCGGCTGCACAAAAGGTAGAGTAAAAAACAGAACAAGAAAAGGCTGGCTACGATTTCCGAACGTTGCAAAGATGTCCTGGATATAAAGTCCATCGGGCGATGCTTTATGTTGAAGCGTGACTGCCGCCAGCTTCAAAGAGAAGGGTTTATACTGAGACCTACTATTGTCCATTCTCAGAGGCTGGCATACGATCGCTCTCTTGGCTAGCTTTGAAAGCCTGCGCCTTAATCATGACAGCCGGGGCAATATGCTCCATCGAGTCTTCCGGCCGCGAAGTAATCACCGCCGAGTTTCCCAGCTTCGTTCCATTCGCATCCACCGTCGTCGCCACCAAAGAAATATCTTTACGATCCAAACTATTAAAACCCCTCACCGAGATTTCAAGTTCATAAACTTGATTCGCGACAGGATTCAAAATTTCGCTCATCCCGTAACCTTTAACAACTTCCACATCATCCGGTAAAATCCACTGATAGTTGATCACCGAAAATTCTTTAAACGGAGTCCGCACCGTCGCCTTCAATCTCACCACCGCATTCGGATCACTCGGAAAAACTTCCGGACCATCAACCGTCAATAAAAGTGGCATCAAATGTTTTTCCATCGCAATCGTCGAGCTATTCTTCACGCTCGCCAAAACTCTCGCGTCAGAATTTTTATCGAGATCAACTTCCGAGAGCAACCAAGAGCTCCCAAAACCAACAAAAAACAGAGAACTAAAAACAAAGGAATACTTTAGTTTTCTGGGCATAGAAAATTTCCTTGGTGAGTGAGTGAATATTGAGCTGTTCCGACTAAGTCGGCAGAAATTTTATTAAAGGTATTAGCTTTTACGTTAATCATATAATAGCCCGATGGAACTGAAGCTAAGCTAAATGACTCCGTACCACTCGTTGAGCCACCATCGAAAGCTAGCGCACGATCGGATTTCAAAACAACACTGCCAGTCGAGTAACCGACGGACTCGTAATAGTCTTCCTGGTAATTGTGACTTGAATTATACAAGTAAAGATCAAGATCAATGATGTCGCCACTCACTTGCGTATAATTCAAAGATAAAGTTCCACCCGAACCGTTGTAGTAAAATTGATAAAAGTCATTCGAGCGAAGTTTATTCGAACGAGGATCAACCCCAGTCCCGTAGTTTTCATCAGCAACAGGGGATAATGCCCTCGGAAACTTTGCACAAGTCACACTTGCCGTGACTGGGTCCGCATAATCAAGAGTAGTTTTGTTCTGCTGTTCATTTACCAAAAGATTATTCCAGTTCGTAGTCTGTCCACCGGGCACACCTAAATTCAGATACTTGTTAAACATCCCGACATTAGTGAATACATTACCTGGAGCTTTAACTCCGTTTACTGAATCTGTAAAAGCTGTCCACATTGCTGAAAATGGAATCGAAGTGGTTGTGATAACTTTATAAAGTAATCTGGAAATTGAAAGTTCCCTGAAAGTTCCCTCACCGGCAACGCTTACTTTATCAGGACCGGTCGCCGAACCGGAAACGGATAAATCGAACTTAATTGCAATACTACCAGTTTCACCGGTCTCAGCTGTGTCGCCAGAATAACCTAAAGTATCAATATAAAACTTACCGCGTGTTGGAACGCTTGGGGTAATGACGGCGCCTTGAAGAAAATTAGCCCAGCCTTCACTCCATGCTAGACGTGGATCAATAATAAAATTTCCATTGTGGGATCCGCCAGGTGAAGTTGATCGACTGTAGACATCTTCTAAAAAATGGCCGTACTCATGAATAATAACTGAGTCATCAAAGTGATCAGTATCCTGGGTTTTTGTATTACCACTCATGCCACCTAGGATATAAAGTTCTCGCTGACCTTGAAGGTAGAAAGATAAACCGCCAGCAACGCCAACATAGGCGCCAGGGTTAAACCCTTGTTGCCAGTATGCAGAAACCTTTTCTGCTACGAAGGTTGCATCTGCAATTTGAGTTCGGATGTAATCGTTTGCTAAATGAAAGTTATAAAGAATGTGAAATGCCGCACCTTCCATTTTTGCTGATTCAGCAACTCGAGCAAAGGCATAAAAGATTCCTGCAGCTTTTGGAGTAAGTTCTGAGCCCGTTAAACTAAAAGCTTTGGAGATTGAATAAAGTGTATTGCTTGAAGGATCGGTTAACACGCTCGCCTTAAGAGCAGAGTTAAAAGCTCTTGAGTTAACGGTAATAGTATAGATCCCAGCAGTTTTATCTATTTGAAAACTAATCCCACCAGATGCATCAGTTTTAGAACATTGAATGACGGTGCCTGAAGAATTCGTTACCACTACTTCAGCATGGGCGATTCCTCTGGCAACGGGATTACCTGATAAGCCAGCTGTGATATTAGTCGCACGGTAATAATACTGTGCGGTCGCTGTTACTGTAATCGGAGTAGTTGTTGGATAAGTTGTCGAGCAATAAGCAGACTCAGCAACCGCGGCAGTTCCAGAACTTGCGCCACCGCCGCCACACGCAGACAAAAAACAAATAGAGAATGAGATGCCTAATAGGCAACGTACCGCTATAACCACATATATATTATCGGCTTTTTCTGTGGCGACATTTATTAAACAAACGAAAATTCTCGGAATGGGACAATGCTAGTTGTCTCAGGATGGGAAGGATCAAATCTGTAAATATGAAAAAACCCAGGTAGCAATTGGGAGCTACCTGGGTCAGGAAGGAACGTGAAAATAATACTAGTTTTGTATCTTAAGCTCGGCGCTTCTTCGAACGGTTGCTAATACTTTTTTGTCAGAGACACTTCTTCTTGTGGCTGAAAGATCTAAGTAAATTGTCGAGCCGGAAGTTAAGTGATCGTTCAAATCATTGGTTGAGACTCCGAGGCGACTTAAATATTCAGAGAACTGAGTCGACTGCATCTGTGCCTGAGTCAACGTTAATTGAGCCATCACTTTTTTCTTGAGGTTTAAGAATCCGCCGTGTCGAGTGATTGTCAGTTTGTATTCTGTTTTTATCTTTGACGAATCTTTGATCTTATCTTGAAAAACGAGTCGGGCATTTGATTGCTGACCTTGAATTCCGAGACCGGAAATCATTTTGCGGTCTTTCAAATCTTCTAATCGTAAGAATACTCTTTCTTTGCTGAGTTGAAAGACAAGGGGCTTTTCGAGTCTCTTGCCAGTTCGCTGCACAACTAAATGAACAGCAAGGTCTTCTTGTAAATCCATCGCTTGCTGATCGAGTGTGATGCTAGCTTTCTTTGCTGAATCGAGAACTTCAGAGGCATTGACAACTTTCGATGAAACTTCTTTCCCATTCTTGTCAGCGATCAGAATCTTATACTGAGTTGCTAATTTGATGTGTGCACCTTCATCAGTGAAACTGAGGACAGATTTGTCTTTTAGTTCCTGTAATGTAAGATTCTTGATTGTCTTTTCTCCGAAATTTGCCGAATCCCATCTTGTGAACTGAACTTCTCTGGTGACTGAAAAGCTGAAGCTCTTTTCGAGGACTATTCCACTGCGAGTTGCAGAAATTTGGATAACATAATCTGCATCAGCTGGTAGTGCAGAAGCTAATTTGACTCCAACTTGGTTTTTATTCGCTTTTTCAGATGAAGCGTCACCTTCTGCGACAGCTTGCTTAGACTGTGCATCTAAGATTCTGTACTTATAAAGAGTGGTAACTCTCGGAACAATACCGCTATCAGAAATAATAAGTTCACTTAAATTTTCTTCGTTATCACCTGTGAGCTCAACTTTATTTAAAAGCTTTTCTCCGAGAGTTTGCTGATTATATTTTGGAGCTAACAAAAGTTCGATTGAGCCAGAACTTGCTTTGATATCTTTGCGACCAAGCTTGTAACCAAAAATTGAATCAACAACAGTCAAAGTCACATCAGGTTTGGCTTCTGAACCAGCAAGCTGAACTTTAAATGTCTCTTTTTCATTTGGTAGTAGTGTCGCTTGTGCCGGTAAAATAACCTGAACGCTCATGTTCCAAGTGTGATCGAATTCTTCTCTGTATCGAGTGACACAACATTTTGTGACAGTTCTGTACTTTGTAACTGTGCGCGTTCGTGTTTCTTGTCTGTATTTAGTCACTGTTCGTGAACGAGCTTCCTGGCGGTATTTTGTAACCGTGCGAGTTCGTTGCTCTTCTCTGTAACGAGTAACCGTTCTGTATTTTGTTACTGTGCGAGTTTTAGCGACTTGTTCGTTTCCACACTGTTGGCGACTACGCGGGACACTTTTACAAACATTTTGATCCCGGCAATTTTCACGGTCTGGGCCATTTTGACAGACTTTACGAGTTTTGCAGATGCGTTCTCCGCGAATGTTTGTTCCGCATTCTTCAACCATTTGGCAGTTGTTGTCGCCGGGCTCTCGGGAACACATGCGTTCGGTTTTGCATTCTTGTTCGTACTCGGTGACAGTTTTGCATCGGTATTCATTTTCGTAATAGGTTTCAGTATCCTGATAAGATTCGCGCTCTTCGTAAGGTACTCGCTCATAATATGTTTCGGTTTCTTGGTAGGGGACATCTATATAGTAGGTTTCATTTTCTTGATAGGGAATGTCGACAGTATAATCCTCTTGAGCTTGATAAGCTTCTTGCTCTTCATAAGAGTCTTGATAAGGAACTGACTTATAAATGTCTTGCGAAAGCCGCGTCTCTAGTTTGGCACCGGAAGTAGCAGTTCGAGTTAAGGTCACGCTTTCCTGTGCGGCATTTGCCTGCAAACTAGTAAAGGTGAGCATTAGAGTTAGTAAACAAGATGTCATGGTTTTCATTTTTTCCCCCGCGATCTAAACAAAGTGGTGTCACACGACTACCAGCTCGAAGATCACAGGTTGGCAAAGCAAGGGATATGCCAGATCGAAATGGCCCATACCATAATTGTCACTTCGTAGAACCTTTTCTTAAAGCTTCTAAAAACCTACTTTCTTAAAAAATCGAGGACTATGTTCCGTCTCAATGACTGATCAATGAATCAGTCGAAGGAGAAAATATGAAAACAGGAATTTTAAAAACCGCGATCTTGCTAGCTGTCGGTGCTTCACTTTCAGCTTGTGGCGATGATTCGAAAGGTAAAACTAAAGCTCAGGGCTTGGACGCAAAAAACCAGGGTGGAATTGAACTCACTGGTGAACCGGGAACAGCTGAAGAGATGGTCAATCAGACCTATCGGCTAAAAACAGAACAACAAGAGTTTGTTCTAAAAAACTTAGCTCATTTGGTTTGGGCGAAGTTTGAGTGTAAAGCAGAGACAGTTGACGGGGATCAGAAAAAATCCGGCGTTATGACTGTTTCTTTTTATCCAACGTTTGAAATAAAAAACAAATCAGACGATGCTGAAAAGACTGTTGTTTCACCAACTGAAGTTTGTGGTTCTAGCTTAACAGCTGAAACTTCGAATGCACTTCCAACGGGTCAGTTACTGAAAGATGAAAACAATCAGTATCGATTGCAGTATGGTTTACCAAATGCAGAGATGCCGCTTGTTTCGATGACTTGGGATGCGGCGAACGCTACTCCAGGTGAAATCACTTGTACAAACTCAGAAGGTAAGACTGCGAAAGCAACTTTGACTGAATGTACTCTTGTTCCTGTTGTAACAGAACCTAAGCCTGAACTTCCTCAGACTCCGCAAGTCCCTGAAGTTCAAGAATAGTTTCTTTAAGTAAAATTGGTTTAATTTTAAACGCCTAGGCTTATGGTTGAGCCAGGCGTTTTTTTTGCGTTTTTATTACTGGGCGTCCGGATTTTGGACAAAAAAAAGGCCCGCAGACAACTCTGAAATATAACCTCTGGGCAAAGGTGGGTGACCATAATAACAACTTTAGGCTTCCCACTACGAGGTGGGCCTGCACACCATTGTCAGGGACAGTCCCCATAAATGTGCTTGTAAGGTTATTTTCGTTGAGGTTTACATCAACGGACCTGCTCTTATTTTATAACAATATTTAGAATTAGCAATGGACTTAAGCCGCTACCAAAAAAAAATTTATTTTTAAGATATAAATTAAGAGAAAAACATGTTTTTGGCTGGTCCGAGTCAGGTCTATTCACTTGAAATGACT
>JANPPO010000263.1:0-3468 GCA_031428555.1 Bdellovibrionales bacterium
GGCGAAGAAGCTACCCTTCAATCTTTTTTAGAAGAGAAGGCTTTGGTTTCAGATCAGGATTATTTAAAAGAGCAGATTGATTCAGTCACTTTGATGACTTTGAACATTTCAAAAGGTTTGGAATACCATTAAGTTTTCATGGTTGGCTTAGAAGAAAATCTTTTCCCAAGTCGAATCGACCCGACAGATCTTAATTCCGATGATTTAGAAGAAGAGCGAAGACTTGCCTATGTTGGGATGACCCGCGCTCGTCAGAAGCTATGGCTCACATATGCAAAGATGCGAAAAGTTTGGGGCCAAGATCAAATGAACCCGCCTTCTCGCTTTATTCAGGAAATTCCTCAAAAGTTGGTGGATTTTAAAAGTATGGCGCCTCGAATGCCAACTTTTGCATCACGCGGCGGCAATTTCAATGCTAACTCGCAGGGCTTTTCGCAAGGCTGGAACTCTAAAGCCAAGTTCCGACAAGACGAGTCCCAAGAGTTTCCGGACTACGAATTTGAATCTCAATCCTTCGCGGAATCCTCACCTGGTGCGGATTACGTCAAAGGACAAAAGGTCAAACATCCAACTTTTGGTCTCGGCACCATCTTCTCAGTTGAAGGCGCAGGGGATCAAACAAAGGTTGGTGTAATGTTTTCTGATCAAACAATAAAGAAATTTGTTGTCAAATATGCCAGACTTGAAAAAATCTAATAGATGTCAAAATTTTAATAGCAGCATGAAGTTGCAAATTACAACAACAGGAGTACGGGAAAATGAAAAAAATTATATTGGTTACAAGCATGTTAGTGGCATCAATGTCATTCGCACAAAGAACCTCGGCCAACGAACTTAATTTAAACTTAGGATTTACAGCTGGCGCAGCTAATCTAGGTGCACTTTATGAAATGAACGTAAATGAGTCTTTGAGCTGGGGCGGTTACTTTTTCACGCAAAGTGAAAAAGACAATACAGTTGAACAAGTTACGGCGTTAGGTGCATTGATGAAAGTTCACTTAGTTCAAAAAAACGACGTCAATGCTTACATCGCTCCAGGATTTGGAATAGCGATGATGAGTGACGTAGGCCCTGCTGGTGATGATGACAAGACAGTATTTGGCCCGTCTATGAGAATCGGCGCGCAGTACCACATTAACTCAACTATGAAGCTAGGAATCGAAAGAATTCTTTTCACTAACTGGTTTGATGATGAAGCTCCTTCTTCAGTAGAATACACTTCTGCAGTTTTGGGTTTCGAATTTTAATTTTGTAACTTGAACTACACTGGGCCAAATGATTTTTTATGAAATTATCTGGCCTTTTTTCCGAGGGGGAAAATTTAAATGAAATCAATATTTGCGATCTTAGCAGCACTTGCTCTTACAGTCGTTGCTCAAGCTCAACCAAGAACCAGAGTTAACCAGGCTCCTCCAACTTATTCATTCGCTTCAAACACGATGCATGAAGTTGTGATCAGCCCAAGCCAAATTTCGATCGAGTCTTACGACCACGGTAAAAATCGCACAGATATCAATGTGTATGCAGCCTACAATCGTCACTTAAGAGATAATCTTCAAGTGGGCGGCGAAGGCGGGATCATTTCTGGAACAGATTCAAAAGGCGATTCAAAAGGCTTGTTTGCAGCAATGGGAGTTTTCACATTCAACTTGGACAACAACTTAAGAGAAGCAATCTTCTTTCAAGGTGGATTAGGTCTTTATCCTTCTTACGATGAAGATGATGGCGATACTGATAGCCAGTTTTCATTTTTTGGCGGAGTTGGCAAACGCTTTGAAGTCTGGGGCAAGTTAAACTACATGCCTTATGCAAGAGTTTGGAAGCGCGGAGATGAGAACTCGAGTTTTGAAATCCAAGCATTAAATTTCAGTATCTTTTACTAAAATTTCTTCAGTCGTTCGCTTCTTTTAAAGCCTGCGACTTTCGTTCTTTAACAGCCAACGCTTATTTCAAATATGATGGAAAAGCTAAAGCTTAGAATTTGTTAATCGAAGCCATTCGTCGAGGTATAATTCCCAGTCGAGTGGCTTTTTTATTTGTGCAAGTGAGGGACTGACATAATCTGCTTCAACGCCGTCCCAACCCTTAAAGCTTCGAGTATTCCCATTGTGTGCTGTTTCGAAGTTAGGAACCTTGTAGGCCTTCCCACCACCATCTGGAATATCAATCGATAAGTGCGGCATTGCTAAGCCACTGAGGTGGCCCCAAAGTTTTTTCTGAATATCGAGCGAATCTTCAATCGAAGTTCTTAAATGATCAGTGCCTTCTGAAGGATCACACTGAAACATGTAATAAGGTTTTACTCTTAAATAAAGAAGTCGTCTGGAAAGTGCCTGAACGATGACTTCGTGATTATTGATTCCGTTTAGTAACACCATCTGATTAAAAATCGGAATTCCGCTATCCACACATTTTTCTAAAGCTGTGGCAGCTTCTTCGGTTAATTCGCGTGGATGATTAAAATGAGTCATTAAAAACACTGGCTTATGTTTTTTAATTACTTTCACTAAATCATCAGTCATTCGCTGAGGACACACGACTGGCATCCTCGTTCCTATGCGAATGATCTCGACATGATCAATCATGCGAAGCTCTGTTAGAACTTTATCGAGTTGCGCATCTGACACTGTTAGTGGATCCCCGCCCGAAAGAATCACTTCTCTGATACCTGGGTGCGCTTTAATATATTTGAGTGCATTTTCTAATTCATCGTTTTTTAAGAACGCTTGTTCTTGGCCAGTGAAATGTTTTCTTGTGCAGAAGCGGCAATAAACGCTGCAGGTATCGGTAATCAACAAAAGGCAGCGATCAGAATAGCGGTGAATAATTCGGGGAACGGGATTGTTCTTTTTTTCGCCTAACGGATCGAGCATTTGCTGCAATCCGGGGGATTTTTCGATCGTATTCGGCATCAAAATCTTGCGAATTGGATCTTCAGAATGGTTTTTATCAGCAAGGGACGCGTAATAAGGTGTCGTTCTGATATTAAAAACGGACTCTGCACCCCAGAAAGATTGGCGTTCTTCATCACTTAATTTAAAGATTTTCTCGAAATCAGGCAGTGATTTAAGTGAGGCGCGCATCTGCCATTGCCAATTCTGCCAATCAGAAATTTGCGTCATCTCGAATATAGGTGCTTTTTTAAACTCAAATCTGGCCATGATAAGTGTCCACCAATTACACTAAGAACCCCTTGAAATCACCTGTGTTTTTATCAATCTAAATATGGGACACCAAGTTTTTTACACTTGAGGCCCTTTTGTTTCAATCTGAGAATTCATTTTTCTTGTCAGATTCCATGCACTTACCGCTCGAAAATTTTGCCTAAGTTTTGGTACAGGCTGAGCATTCTCATTAGGTAGCGACAGAGCCGGATTTGCTCTGTCCATGGTGTCGGTTGCGTTAGTGGTAGGCATTAATAGCGACTTAAACCTAAAAAGGAGGATTTTTTATGAAAACGACAATCTT
>JANPPO010000264.1:0-5876 GCA_031428555.1 Bdellovibrionales bacterium
CGAAGTGGGTCACTCAGGCACTCTTGACCCGTTAGCATCGGGTCTTATGGTTTTACTTTTGGGCCAAGCCACAAAGTTAAGTCCCTACATCATGGATGGGGATAAGGCTTATTCGGTAGAAGTTTTACTTGGAACAAAAACAGACACACTCGATGTAACAGGTAAGACTTTAGAAGAAAAAGAAGTGACCGATAGCCACATCAAAAATGTTTCGCAAAACGTCGATTCTCTTAGCGGGGAATTCGAGTGGGCCGTCCCCATGTATTCGGCAGTCAAAGTGGGCGGTCAGAAACTTTACGAAATGGCCCGCGAAAATAAAGTTTTCGAAACGCCTAGAAAAATAATGAAATTCTGGAATGTTAAACAAACCTCAGAATCCGGAAAAACATTTTGGGTCGACCTCGATTGTTCAAAAGGAAGTTTCATCCGCACTTGGGTTGATCAGCTGGGTGATAAACTTGGAACCGGCGCCAGTATGAAGTCGCTTGTTAGAACGAAATCTCAGCCCTATTCTTTACAGCAGGCATTGACGATGATTGATACTAAAAAGCTTGTGCAAGCAGGTGAAGTTCCAACTAATTTCGTCCCTATGAGTTGGGCGCTTCCGCAATTAAAAAAAGCCCGAGTTCAAACCTTTGATCAAACTTTATTGCTCAATGGGCAGATCAGCCACGACTTAAGAAGACTTTTAATCGGTTTAGTAAATCCAGAAGAAAGTTGCCTGATGCAGGCAGTTTCAATGAAAGACGATCGATTGCTTGCTTTGATAGCTTTCGAAAAAGGCCAAGGCTTCAAAATCAAACGCGTCTTTCATTCGAACCCTTAATCTTTATTAGCAAATCTTAGCGGCGAGATTCGTTGTAACGGCTTACGAAACGACCGGCCATCGTTCGCACTTTTTGCTTTACCGATAATTTTTTTGTAGAGCACTCTTTGTAGAAATTTACTAATTCTGGGAAAGTATCATTAAAATCTGTTTTTCGGCGGATATCGTGATTATTGAAGAATCGATAAAAGTTATAATAATCATCATCCTTAACCTCAGCTTTATTCGCTAAGACGTTTCTTGCTCTGCGAATGCCATCGATTTCATGTTCAGAAATGTAACCTGTTTCGCTTTTCATGTAAGTTTCGACATCTTCTAAATACTTATCAAATGCTGCAGGCAAAATGTTAAGTCTTTGCCAGCTAGGGAAAACAATATTTTCTGAAGTCGATGAAATCCAACGATTGTGGCCGAATTCTTTTTTAAGACGAACAACAAACTTCCAATAATCAAGTAGCCCACCCAAGCTTAGATTATTAAGCGTGCAGTTAATAACAACATTGGCAGTCGTTTTTTCCAAAAATGTTAGAAGATTTTTTTGAAATAAATCTAAATCAAGACCGAAGCGGATGTATTCGGCTCTTTTTCCCCACGAATCTAAGCTGGGATGAAGGTAGACCTGCTTTACGCAATTCTTTTCTTTCATCTCGACAACTTTTTCAACAAAGTTATTCCAAATACTATCGGGCAGACAAAGATTAGAATTAATAGCTAATTCTAAATGCGGCTGTGGATTTGCGATGATGTAATCCAGAATTTTAAAGTTTTCTTTAGCTAAGAGTGGCTCGCCGCCCGTTAAAGTTAAAAGTCTAACGTGAGGCAAGGCGCTTTCGAACCAGCTCCAGAAATTTTTCTGAATGCTATCATTTTCAGCAACTGACTTTTTTTCATTCAATAATCCTTCAGACTTAAACCATGACAAATCATTATGCGGAGAAGTCGTCGGATATGATCCAAATTCTTGAATCTCTTTTTGCCATGATGTTGAATATCCAGGATTGCAGTAAGAACACTTCAGCTGACAATTTGAAGAAAAATTAAGTTCCAGCCATGACGGCACCAACGCCTTATCCGATTTATGATTTGCTACTTCTTCAAATGATTCTTTCATCCATTCTTGATTCGACCAGTAAGTCCGGTCGCTGTAGTTGCCGCCTTTTTCCATAGCCCAGCAATATTGGCAGGCAGCTGGTTTTTGTCCGGCCAGCAATTCTTTTCGTACATTTCTGTCGGCTTTGGTATCATGAAGTGCCATTTCAGAGTGGCCATATTCAATTTTTCGCGAGGGATTATGGCAACAAGTTTTAACAGTGCTAGCGCCAAGATTAAGTGTCGCGTGCTTCCACTTCACCAAACACATCGTAGGCGAAATCGAATTTAGCTTTTCTTGAATCTCTTTTAAACTATCACTCATTCTCTTCCTTCGACCTTGGAGATCCATTGATACTGCGACATGAGCTCGACAATCTCTGCTTGCGACTTACCTCTCAGTAAAGGCTGATCTAAATCTATATCAGCTACAACTAAGTGGCCAATTGAATTTCTTGGATTGTCTTTCGCAAACCCTAGTTCTGAAAGTCTACCCTGATTTTGATCCCACCAATTATAAAACTCATTTTTCTTATGATCACTTTGCTCTTGAGTGATATTATGACCCAAAGTGATCATAGCATCGGCAGAATAGTATTGCAGAGGTAATACGGCTTCATGACCAATTTCCAAGTCGCCATCTCTCCAGACGTCATGGAGTGGTTTTCCGACCTCGCAATAATTGATGATCCAAGAACCAAAATTTTGCTCAAAGCTAAAGTGCGCAAAATCTTCTTTTGCTAAGGGATAACGAATCACCTTCGAGCGAAGTCCAAAAGTGAGATAGTGAATCAGGCGGCTGGACATTCCAAAAGTCAGATAAAATTTAGCGGAATCCTGAACAGCATTTCGACCGCTGTAGCCAGCATCCTCATAGCGATGAATCATCAAATTAAACTCATCAAAAGCTTCTTTCACTTCCCATGGGGCATTTTTATAAACTTCGTGAGGCTTCTTGATCGCGCCACGATACTTTTCAAAATAAGTATGAAGGTGATTCATTCTATCCTGATTCATTCCGCACGTCGCTTGCTCAGGGATCAAGCCAGGTTTGTGATTATTGATGACCTCGATCATCTTATTCAATCTTTCAACAATTCTCGCTTCTGTATAAATGCAGTTTGGAAAATTATAAAAGCGTTCGCGGCGATAGATGTAGTCAGTGCTGGCAGCAATCTTCAAAGCTCTAAAATATTTTTGAGCAATGTTGCTATCTCGTAAGTTCCAGCTCAGCTGAATTGTTTCAGCAAGGTCTTCTCTTTGGCTAGAGCGCCGTGCAAAACTGACTAAAATTTGAGGCTTCATAGCGGTCAATTCTATCGTGAGGTGTCGCTCTGTAAAGTGAAGAGTATTGAGTCATAGATTCAGGCAAAGTATTCTAACTTATTGGAAAGATTCAAAGTTTAGCGAGTTAATAAGGGTCAAAAAGCCTGAAATCACCGTCTCGAAACCAATTCATAAACGAGTGCTAAGTCGTGAAAATCATTAGATTCTTGCTTGTTGACGTCGAACCTCAAGCAGCCTATAACCTTGAGCTTAGCTTTGAACGCGACAGCCATGACGTTTTCGAGGCTAACGGAATATTACTAATTTTTAGGATAGCCGCACATAAAAGTACATACCATAGGAGGACGTTAATGGCCGTCGAAACACAGAAAACAGCTACGCAAAAACCAGCTACTCAAAAAACCGCAGACATTCTTAAAAAATTTAAACGCTCAGACTTGGACACGGGTTCATCTGAAGTTCAAATTGCTTTGATCACTTCACGCATCAACGAGTTGACTGAGCACTTCAAAGTTCACAAAAAAGACATTCACTCACAACGTGGTTTGATTACGATTGTAAACAGACGACGTAAACTTCTTGATTACTTAAAACGTACTGATCACAAAAAATACGATTCATTGATTAAAGAACTCGATATCAGAAAGTAATAACAAATGATGAAAACGACAGTTACGACTTCCGTAGGTGGCCGCCAGATAACAATCGAAACGGGCCGCCTTGCGAAGCAAGCGGACGGATCCGTACTCGTGACCTCTGGAGCCAACATGGTTCTGGTCACGGCGGTATCTGCCAAAGAACCAAAAGATGTAGATTTTTTCCCACTCACAGTCGAGTACCAGGAAAAATTCTACGCAACTGGAAAAATTCCGGGTGGCTACTTCAAGCGTGAAGGCCGACCTAATACAGAACAAATTTTGATTGCTCGTCTTATTGATCGACCAATCAGACCTAAATTCCCAGAAGGTTACCGTTACGACACGCAAGTTGTTGCAACCGTTTTATCTGCTGATGGATCTTTCCCAGTTGATATTCTTTCTTCACTTGGAGCATCTGCCGCTCTTCATATTTCTGACATTCCATTCGAAGGACCAACAGCATCTGTGCAAGTAGCGCGCGTTGATGGTCAGTTGATTGCGAACCCAACTCCACAGCAGGTTGAAAAATCTGATATGGATTTAGTAGTTGCGGGAACTCGTCAGGGTTTATTGATGGTAGAAGGTGAAACTAAATTTATTTCTGAAGCTGATGCAATGGCGGCTCTTAAGTTTGGTCACCAATCGTTGATGCCATTATTAAATGCGCAAGATGAGCTTCGTGAAAAAACAGGATCAAAGCCAAAGCGGGCGTTTACGCCTCCGCAAGTTGATGCTGATTTCAGAACTCAGACTGAAGCTTTTTTAAAGCCGATGATTGAAAAAGCACTCAGCACAAAAGACAAAGGCGAGCGTTACAGTTTAGTGGCTCAAGCAAAAGATCAAGCTAAAGAAAAATTCTTAAAATCAATCACTGATAAAGACATGCTCAATCTTCGTAAAAAAGAATTAAGCACTGTTGTTGAAGACTTAAAATACACAACTGCACGTTCGATGATTTTAGATCGCGCTGTTCGTATGGATGGTCGTGATGTTAAAACAGTTCGCCAGATTTCTAACGAAGTTGGAATTTTGCCACGCGCTCACGGATCAGGTCTTTTCACTCGAGGTGAAACTCAGTGTTTAGGAACTGTGACTTTGGGAACGGGTGATGACGAACAAATCGTTGATGCATTACTTGGAAATATTAAGCGCAGATTTATGCTTCATTATAATTTCCCTCCATATTCAGTAGGTGAAGTGGGTCGTTTCGGTGGTCAAGGCCGTCGTGAAATCGGTCACGGAAATTTAGCAGAGCGTGCTGTTAAAGCCGTTCTTCCAGATCAAGCAAAATTCCCTTACACAATTCGTGTTGTGGGTGAAGTTCTTGAAAGTAACGGTTCTTCTTCAATGGGAACTGTTTGTGCCGCTGTTCTTGCATTACTAGATGCGGGTGTTCCTCTTAAAGGAAACGTTGCGGGAATCGCAATGGGTCTGATTAAAGAAGGCGACCGTGTTGCAGTCCTCACGGATATCTTAGGTGACGAAGATCACTTAGGCGACATGGATTTCAAGATTGCTGGAACAACTGAAGGTATTACTGCTGTTCAAATGGATATCAAAATTGATTCAGTTACTTTTGATGTTATGGAAAAAGCTTTAAACCAAGCCAAAGAAGGCCGTCTTCATATCTTAGCTGAGATGGAAAAAGTAATCAGAACACCTCGTGGTCAGATCTCTGAATTCGCTCCTAGAATTGAAACGATCCAAATTCGTCCAGATAAAATCAGAGAAGTCATCGGTCCCGGAGGCAAAGTCATCAAAGGGATTACTGAAGCTACTGGTGTTAAGATTGAAATCGAAGACAGTGGTAAAATCCACGTCGCTTCAAGCGATCCGGAAGCAACTAAACGCGCAATTGCGATGATTAACGAAATCGTTGCAGAAGCTGAAGTGGGCAAAGCCTACAAAGGTCGCGTCGTGAAGATTGCAGAATTCGGTGCTTTCGTCGAAATCATGCCGAACACTCAAGGTCTTTTACATATTTCTGAAATCGCTCATGAACGTATTCGCCAAGTTGGTGATGTACTTAAAGAAGG
>JANPPO010000265.1:0-3319 GCA_031428555.1 Bdellovibrionales bacterium
ATGATATCTACAATAAAGCTTTAATGGAAATGCGGCGTTTCTATAAGTAAATCGAATAAGTAATTCAAAAAGAATTTACGCCCCATTGTTTTTGTCATTCAAAATAGAACACGAATGAAACTAGCCTATATTAGATGTCGCGAGTGGCACTTCCCTTGCACATTTATGGGAATTGAATGCGCACGAACCGAAACATTCAATTAACACATCTCTAGCTAAGGAGTTCAAATGGACCAGCAATCAAATCCGAATAAAGACAATTCAATGATGAACAGATCATCAAAACCAGCAACAACTGATTCTTCATTGGTAACGAAGGCGACTGAAAAAGCTTCCGAATTAGTATCAAAAGCTAATGAAACACCAAAAGAAGGAAAAATTACGAAAGAAATCGAGAAAGTAACTTCTCAAATTCCTTCAGGGGGCTATTTAACCTTAGCTATTGGAAGCTTGGCGCTTTCTGCTACGCTCGCTGCTTTTTCTAAAAGAAAATCAATGGCCAATTTCGTAGGTCTTTGGGTTCCAACATTTTTGTTATTTGGTATTTATAACAAGATTGTAAAAGTTGAAGGCTCTGACCAGTTCAGCAAAAACAAGCCTCACGAAAATCTTCACTAATTATTTTTTAGATGACTCATGGAAGGGCAGCCTGCCTTTCCATGAGTGTTTTTATAACGTCTTTGAAAAATTCCTGCGAGGCCTGATCAAAACGGGCAAGTTCAGGCGAATCGATATCGAATACTCCGATAATTTCGTTATTTCTATATAATGGAATCACCATTTCAGATCTTGAAGCTGCATCACAAGCGATGTGATCCGTAAATTCATGAACATCATCAACAACCATGACTTGTTTTTTCAAAACAGCAGCGCCGCAGACTCCCCGACCGATTGCGATTTCGGTACAAGCAGGCTTCCCCTGAAACGGGCCCAAATAAAGTTTATCTCCCTCGAGCAGATAAAAACCGACCCAATTAATTTTTGGATACTCGGACATAATGAATGCGCCGGTGTTCGATAGATCCGTGAGCCACCGACCTGTCAGTAAGCTCTTATATTGGGCAAGTAAACTTTTATAATTCATCGAGTTCCTGGCATTTAAATTGAAATAAAACGGCTGTGGACTTGTTTTAGTAAAATCTCGGGTCATCTTGCAAGGAATAGGAGTTAAAAGCTACAGCCTGGTTTAAAAAAAGGTGTTAATCTTTTTGTCAGCGACCGCCAGCGTCTAAACTCCGAATTCTGTAGTCACTAAGTTAGTCACTTCTTTTGCCTTCAGTTGAAATTAAATCACTTTTTAGCACGGCAGCGCTTTGGCATATGAATAAGTCTGGATTGGTTCTATGGTGGAAATGTAGGATATCAACTCTACAGACTTTATGATTGATTCGATGCTTTTTACTTTCTAAGAAGGGATCTGTTTTGAAATTACTTTCCTTAGTTCTCACAATTTTTGCCTCCATTTCTTCTTGGTCTGCTGGAAATTTAAACGCTGAAAATTGTGTACAAGAAAGTCCATCAGAAAATTTTATTTATCATAGTGATTTTAAGTGGGGCTTTAATTTACCAGAAATGTTTTCTGTTTTCGAAAAAATGTATGCCTCAAATAAAAGACTTAAAAACCGAGCTTACGTTGATCAAACCTCAGGACAGTTGATTTTACCTCACAACCCTCAGCAGGGTGGCAATGTTAAGATCCCTTCATCTTTTCCTCAAAACGTAGCTTTTCATATTGAGTCCGGATTTCACAAAGATGTCATAGATGCTGTGTTTTTTCCTGACATGGGTCACTCACACTTTTTTATCCCTAATAGTAAATGGAATGATGATCCGAAATATAGAGAGGCTATGAAGGGGACAAATCGGGAAATTTATGAACTTTTCTTTGCAGATCAGGATTTGAAAGTTCTCTATCACACAGCCGAACAGCTTAAAATGCTCAATGAAAATAATCAGGTCTTACCTGATGCAAGAATCCAACACCGATTTAAGACTCGCAATCTAGTTGGATACAATAATGGATCGAAGGAAATCTTCTTTCTGCAAAACCCTGGTCATGTGGCTAATACTGCTGGCGAATTGCCGGAACATTTTTACTGGGGAGCCGGATTTAATATCAGCGCCAATGAAAAAGGGTGTTTTTATTACACTCGAGACGGCAAGAAATTTAATTTTGATATCAGCCTTTATGACTTATCATACGATCCCGCACTTCCGCAGGAGCCTGACTTTCGCTAATCTGCCAAATAACAGAGGTAAGTCGTCTCTACACGGTGGTTGATTTTCGCTTGAGTATTTCAGCAAAACTCCCTATTGCATAGCTCTTAAGCCAAAATGCCAAAGGGGTCACTGTGAAGCTCATCAACAGCTTTTTATTCATGTCGTATATTCTATCAGCCCAAAATCTTTTTGCGTTTAATTTGATTGAAGTGAAGGGCGTTAAATTTCCAAACTCTGTGTCAGAAGGAGTCGCACCTGTTCACTCGAAAGCCATGTCACCAAAAAATATCGGAGACCTAAAAGGTTATAACGAGTTACTTCCGTTCGTTACGCCGTCACCAGATCAAGAAGAAGCTGCGTCTTGCATGTTGATGTCTTTAACGGGTGCAGTTGAATTGTGGTTACACAGAATACACAAAGCTCCACGATTTATCCAGGACGGAGATTTAGATTTAAGTGAACGTTGGTGGATGAATGTTTCCAATTACACGAAATATTCAAAAGATATCGACTACTGGTATTCAGACGCTGCTCTTCTTTTTAACTCGACTCCAGCTGCTTTGAACAGAAACTATCGGTTCACAAAAGGCTGGCACATTGAAACGGAAGACGACTATATTCCGACAGCTCCAAATGCGCCGAAATCAGTTTACACAACTCGCTACAACTGGATCGATGACCTCAGCAAAGTTCCAGGACCATTCATCAAGTTGCCACGCTTTGATCGAACAATTTTATTACGCGATAAAAATGATGATCCTTGGGCAATTGGAAAAGCTCCCGCTGATATCGTCGAGCAAGTGATTGCTGCGTTTAAAAAATTCCGCGCACCGATTCAAGTTATCTACAATCACGAAGGCTATTGGCATTCAGTTTTTCTCGTAGGTTACGATGAAGAAATGTCTTCTTATAACTGTAAATCAATTCGCGACTCTTTAGCTTATTACGAAGCTGAATCAAATCACGCGAAATCACTTGGTCAGGCTAAACGTTCTCGAATTTTGATGAGCCACCGAAATGATCTTGCAGCAGCTTTCCAGAAAAATGGCGGCTGCCGCCCCAAAGGCATGTTCTACGTTCGCGATTCCCAGTTCTCGGA
>JANPPO010000266.1:0-1567 GCA_031428555.1 Bdellovibrionales bacterium
GAATCGTTTTGATCCGAGCCAATGCTGAGCCTTCATCGCCTGATAAAATTTCTTCTGCTGATTCGACAAATTGAATTAGCTTTGTCGCGTTCTTAAGTCTTTTGAGCTTTGCTTCAAGCTCCATGTCTTCGCCCGGCGCTAGATCTAAATCGGAAATTTCTTTCCGCTGAAATTCTAAGTAATCGACTCGCTGGTGAAGATTCTTTGCACCTGACTCTAGTTTTTGAATCTCGCTTAAGTTTTTTTGGAGTTTTGCGTATTTCTCTTCGTACTGAGTGCGCTTTTCCCAAGTGCCTACATACTGATCTAATAGATCAAGGTGATAAGCTTTACTTAAAAGATGACGGTTATCATGCTGACCCGTGATCTCAATTAAGGGGACCGCTTGGCCCGTAACTTCAATTAACGGTGACACAACATCGCGCAAGTTTTGTACAGTGCTCAAGTGGCCGTTCAAATAAACTTTTGATTTTTCATCAGAAGAAATAATTCGGCGAACAACTAATTGATCGTCTTCAACGTTAATTCCTAATTCAGTTAGTCTCAGCTTAACGTCTTTTCGAGTTTTAAGATCAAACGAACCCTCGACAATCGCTTGTGGAGCGCCCGTGCGAATCGTATCAGACGAAGCTTTGCCGCCCATAAGAAGAGCCAAGGATTTTAAAAGAACGGATTTTCCTGAACCGGTTTCACCGCTCAAGATATTCAAGCCATCTTTAAACTGCAAATGCAGTTGATCGATAATTGCGAAGTGATTCACCTTAATTTCTAGTAACATCGTGAGACCCCCCGTTAGATCCTGAAAAAGGACATAAGCTTAAAAACCACAGCCCATTAGGATTCCAAAGCGAAGAAGTTAATTTCGACTGCCGAAAAGTAACTTCTTCTTTAATAAATTATAATCATTATGATTTTTTGCAATAACCAATTGATGGTCAATGTCGGCTTTCTCAATCTTAAGCTCGTCTCCGGTCTTTAAATCCATGACTTTCTGGCCATCTACAACCAAATGGGCCTGAAGGCTTTCCATTTTAAGATTTATTGTCTTGGTATCCGGAACCACGAGTGGTCGATGCGTCAGTGAATGGGGTGCGACAGGAGTAATGACGAAAGAGCGAACCTCTGGATCCAAGATCGGCCCACCAGCTGCTAAATTATAAGCAGTCGAGCCTGTCGGCGTTGAAATAATAAATCCATCAGCTTTAACTTCGTGAACAGGAATATCATTTAGTTTAATTGCGACATGGATCAGTTGAGAATTCGAGCCTCTTTCCAATACCACGTCATTTAGCGCTGTAAAGATTTGCCCTTTAGCTTTTCCCTTTTTCAAAACTGTGACTTGAAGTCTTGCGCGGTTTTGGATGTACATATCGTTTTCTAAAGTTTTTTGAAGTGATTCCGTAATCTTTTCCGGCGAATGATGAGCCAAGTACCCTAAGGTACCCATATTAAATCCAATAATTGGAACTTGATTCGCTTGCATGGCTCTCACTGCTCTTAAATAAGTTCCGTCGCCACCCAATACGACAACTAAAACCATTTTCTGAAACTCTTTAGCTGACTTCAT
>JANPPO010000267.1:0-19097 GCA_031428555.1 Bdellovibrionales bacterium
TGCGAAGGCACGTCTTCGACCGATCCTAATGACAAGTTTTGCATTAATCGCAGGCATGATGCCGGTCGCGATCGGTCTTAACGAAGCTTCAAGCCAAAGAACATCTTTGGGCATTGCCGTGGTGGGTGGCGTGTTTATTTCTACATTGCTAACTCTGATTGTGATTCCAGCGGTCTTTACGTATATCGAAAAATCACGACGTTGGATGATTAAGAATGTCGGGAATAAACTTGTGAACACAGAAGTGCTTCATGAGGATATTGATGCTCTTGTGAAGAATGGGAAGGGTCATGGGAATGGGAGAACGGAGCGCGATCCTGTGTTGCCGTTGAATTAGGATTTTTTGCGTTGGGTTTTACCACGTTTTGATTAAAAATCTTTACCTTTATCAGCAAATTATTTCTGACTTCCCCACGAGGTTTTTTAAAGAATTATTTTTAGTATGAAGCAATCTTGGGGGAAATGGCGGGTACAATAGCAAGGTCTGTTATTGTACAGCATACCTCTAGTTGCAAGTAGCAGCTAGTTTGGAAGTGATTTTGAAGCACTAAATTTCATTAATTAATATTTCAACGGAAAACCATTTTTATTGAGCCAGTCTTTAGCCGGACCAATTGTGAGATTAGTTGCTTTTGTACCCAAACCAAAAGGGCTTACAATTCCCTCTTTAGGCCCCATAGAAATAATTCCGATAACTTTGTACTGTCCATCAGAAAGTTTTTTAAGGACAGGACCTCCTGAATCACCGGGGCCATTAATTTGGTTTAATTCCTTCGGATCGTCAATGAACATGACGCCACCGTCCGCAACTCCAACTCGAAGGCCACATCGAATTTTTAAAGGTTGAGCGCCCTTAATAAATGCCGAATCGCCGATTCCAACAACGCAAATTTCGTCTTGGGCAGTTATGAGCTCGGGTTTTTCAATTTCAAAAGGAACAATGTCCTGAAATTTTGAGCTGCCATCTGGAGAATAAGGAAAAACCAATGCAATATCTTCACCAAGAGATTTCGTGTTTGAACTCATCGCAAAGCCAATTGGTAAGGCATTTTCTATTATATCGCCCTTTTTTCCAAATTTAAAAATAGCTGATGGATTCTTTTTTCCATCTTCATCTTCTACACAATGTGCCGCTGTAACAATGGAATATCTATCAATGAGAAAGCCAGTGCAGTTAAACTCATTGTTTCCTAATTGGACAACAGACTTTAGAATTCTCGGATCACTTACAATCTCCTCAGAATATACAGCATAAGTAGTGCACGATAGGCAAAAAACCAAAGTGAATACTAAGCTTTTCAGTGTCTTTAAATTAGACAGACCATGAAAAAATATAAATAATCTAGGCATGAAACCTCTCCAGGTTAATATCAGAACGAACAAAAATCTTATTGCGATAGTCATGCCTGGTTAAAAGTGATTAAAACCAAACGTTAAATTGGCGGTTTGTGATCCGCTCGAATTAATTCGTTTTGGCCAAATCTGGTGGGAACTGATATTTTTGTAGTAGGACACTCTTGCCGATTCTTCTAGGAAAATAATAGCAAATTTTCGCGTCCCTACAATTCGCTGGCTTAAAAAGCTCTTTGCTTGGAGCGAGGCCTATTGGCTGAGTTATGACGAGATAGTTGATTTTTTATCCCCAGTATATTCGATCTAAGCATAAAATTAGCAGGCTTTTTTTGCGAACCAAAGGTTGGACAAATCAAGGGAATTAAACTAAAGTTCGGCACGATGAAGAAAACTAAAAAGTCGACTCCAGCCAAGACAATAAAGACTCCAAAAAGAATTACAACCTATCCCCGTGTGGCTGGGGATGCTTTTGTTAATCAGAACATGCTCTACTCTGTGCGTGACGAATTGATTGGTCATACAGAGAAAAAATTCCAGGAAACAGAAATGAGATTTCACGAAGTTAAAGCTGAAATTCATGAAGTCAAATCTGTAATCCACGAAGTCAAAGCCAATATCGCAAAACTTGATAAATCAGTTCACAAGATGGCTTTACTGATGGAAGAACAAAATAATCGCAATAAGATTGTTTTAGACGGTCTTTCCCAATTGTTTGAACGTCAAGAACGTGTTGAAAAGAAATTGAATTCTAGTTTCTAGGATTGATCTCATTCAAAATTTTACTTCGAAGTCGTAGACTCCGCGACTGAAGTTTCCCTGACCACGACAACCTTAATCTGGCCTGGATAACTGCACTCGTTTTCAATACGTTCAGCAATCTTCTTCGAGTATTCCAAAGCGAGAATATCGTTTACTTTGCGGCTGTTCACCATCACTCGGCATTCGCGACCACCATTTAAAACATAACAATCGGTGACGCCTTCGAAGCTCATTGAAATATCCTGGATCTCTGTGACCTTTTGATTGTACGACTCGATCGTTGATCGACGAGCGCCCGGTCTTGCGCCTGACATCGCGTCTGCAGCGATGACTAGGAAAGCTTCGTCAGAGTTTGGAGTGACGTCATAGTGATGGGCCCGGACGTTGTGAACGACATCTTCGAGTTCACCGCGCTTTTCGATGAAGTCAGCGCCGATCATGGCGTGTCCACCATCCATCGCGTGATCCATCGATTTTCCTATATCATGTAATAAGCCAGATCTGCGGGCTTTTTTTACGTTCGCTTTTAGTTCGGAAGCGAGAAGCCCTGCTAACCAGCCGACTTCGCCGCAATGGAAATATTGATTTTGCGTGAATGAATAACGATATCGCAAGCTTCCCATCATTTGCTTAACTTCTAAATGAAGATCCGGCATTTTAAGTTCGCGTGCTATAGCTTCACCATCTTGTTGAATCTGGCGAAATAAATCTTTGCGCGTTTGTTCGGCGACTCTTTCGATACCACCTGGGTTCAGATCTCGTTTATTTTTGATGAGCTTTTCTAGTACTCGTCTGGTGAGTTCGCGTCTGACGGGATCAAATCCCGCAACACCGATCATTTCATGGCCTTCTTCGACGATGATGTCGCAACCACAAACTTTTTGAATGACTTGATTAATCTTGGGATCAGCGAATACTTTTCGTGCAGCGGGATCGGGCAAGTGAACGGAGCCGATTCCGCGCTCGGGGCAATAGGGACGAGCAAAGCGTTCTAAAGCCACGTCTAAAATATGCTTGGCTTGAGTTTCTGCATTATCTTTTAAATCTTCATCAAGTTCGAGTAAGTGTTTTTCAGCGCGTCTGCGAGTTTCATTTTCGAGCTGCTCTTGAATTTCTTTTTTGATGTCTTCAGCTTTGTATTGAAAACGCTCGATAATTTTATCGCTGAACTGTTTTTTGAGTTCCCCAGCAGCTGACTTTTTTTGATTCCACTTTTGCTGTTCTGCGAGCGCGGCCTTCTCTTTTTCTTTGAGAGCATTTTCATCTTGGGCTTGTAAGTTTCGAAGCTGGCTGTATTTGTCATCGAGCTTCTTCTTTTTTTCATCTGCAGCTTCTTGAAGGTCTTCGATTTTTTCTTCGGTTTTCAGCAACTCGGTTTCAACTTTTGTCCAAAGTTCGAGCTCAATTTCTTGCTTTTTTTCTAGCTGTTCAATTTTGACTAATTCTAAATCATCTTGCGTATCTTGAAGGATTTCCTGAGCTTCTTCTTGAGCACGCTCCAACAGACGATTGCGATAATTGCGAAAGCTTAAAAAACCAAGTCCCCCGCCGACGGCAAGGGATGTAACGGAAGCGGTAATAAGAGGGATAAAATCTGTCATAAGTGGCAGTAGAATACGTTATTCGCAGAGAATATAACAATAACGCACCATGCCCATGCCAAACAACACGCGACTTCAGTCTAAATGCCTTGGGCCATCGCTAGCTTTTGGCTCCGATTTGGAGGAATTTAAGTTCAATTAAGAACCTGTCTCAAAACTTTCAAAATTATTAAGGTTCTTAAAAAAAGGGGGTCATTATGGCCGAAGCACAAATTAAGAATCACGACAGTGTACAGAGCAGTTATTTCGATAATGAAAAGAACCAAGATCATGTTTCATCGCACTCAGAAGTTGAGGGCGGGCGAGATAATCTTCGCACAAAAAACAAGCAAGAGAATCCAATTCCAAAACCTGTTCGCCGCAAACGCCGCCAATTAACTGGTTGGTAAACGCTCATAAAAAAAGGTTGGTTTTTTAAAAACCAACCTTCCATTTTTGAATCTTTCGAAAATTTAGTTCTTAGCGGCCACCAAAGCGTGGCGGTCTCGGATCTCGAGGACGCGGTTCTCTTGGGCCTGGCCTGATAGGTCCCGGTGGGCGAGGGCGGTCATCGGGTCTCGAAACATTGCATCTTCTCCAGTCGACACTTAGAGATTGTTTGAAACTTGTGTCGCTCGAATCAAGTGCGATCATTGCCAACGAACGATCTGAACTGCGCGGATTTAAGGCAACTCCTAAATGAGAAATTAAATCAACGTTCACAAGCCCGTTCAAACAGCGAGACCACGTCACACGTTCAGGTTTAATTTCGCTTCGGACATAGTAGTCTTCGTTTCGCGGCCCCGTTAAATTAGCTTCTTTCATCGAAACCATCGGTGCGCCTTCTTGATGAATGCTGAATCGGTGAAATGCAGTTCCTTGAGCCGAGAGAGCCACGAAGCCTCGATAATCGGCACCTTTAAATGCCATTTGCCAGCCATCTGGAACTTCAAGTTGAATTTTGACTTTGCAATCTCGCTGGACGCGAAGTTGATTTGGATTGCGACTTCCTTCGCCTACTTCCACAACGTAATTATCAAAAAACACCGACATGTCTTTTAAGTCAGGAGATAAGGTCACAGAGGCCTGTGCTGCATCGCAACCTGTGCCTGAAATTCGAACATCCGTGATGCGTGCGCCTTCAGGAACAACTTGGGCAAGAGCTATTGCTCCACCGCAAAAGGTTAAAGTAAAGGCTAAGACTAAAAGTGATTTTGGTGCCATTTCCCCTCCAAGAGTTTGCTATAGCTCTATAAAGCAAACAGAGGGCCAAAAGGTTTCGGAAGTTTTAGTCCCTTTTTGGCACTTGCCATAAAGCTTCATCTTAATCAAATCCCAACAGAATCTTGAATTGTTTCAAGCTCATTTCGCGCCTACGTTGAAGCACAACTTAAACAAGGAGATTTTCGGTATGATGTCAAAAGCATTGGCTTTAGTACTTGTGTTCACAGGGCTCAACTCTTTCGCTCAACAAAAAGTAGCAATCGATGGTTCAAGCACGGTTTTTCCAATTACTGAAGGTATTGCAGAAGACTTTCAAGCTGCGAATAAAGATATTCAAGTAACTGTTGGTATTTCTGGAACGGGTGGCGGTTTCAAAAAATTCTGCCGCGGCGAAACTGATGTTCAAAATGCATCTCGCCCAATCACTGAATCAGAAATCAAAATTTGCCAAGAAGCTGGCATCAGATATTTAGAACTTCCAGTTGCATACGATGCAATTGCTTTAGTTGTGAATCCAAGCAATAAGACAGTTAACGAAATCACGATGGAAGAATTAAAGACAATTTGGCAGCCTGAAGCTAAAGGTAAAGTGACGAAGTGGAACCAAGTCAACAAAGCTTGGCCAAATGAAGAAATGAAGCTTTACGGTGCAGGTTCTGATTCTGGAACTTTTGACTACTTCACTGAAGCAGTTGTTGGAAAAGCAAAATCAAGCCGTGGCGACTATAGCGCCAGCGAAGATGACAACACTTTAGTCATGGGAATCTCGAAAGAGAAAAACGCTTTCGGTTATATCCCACTTCATTATTACTTAGAAAACGAAAAGAAATTAAAAGCTTTAGCTGTTGTTTATAAAGGTAAATCTCAAAAACCAACGACTGAATCTGTTAAATCAGGAGCTTATTCTCCGCTTTCTCGTCCACTTTTTATTTACGTTTCTGAAAAGTCTTTAGCTAAGAAGCACGTCGAAAAATTTGTTGATTACTACTTGAAGAATGCTGTGAAAATTGCTGAAGAAGTAAAGTATATCGCACTTCCAAAAATTGCGATGGATATGACTCAAGAACATTTCCAATCAAAAAAATGGGGAACTGTTTTTAAAGGTCACGCTGAAGTTGGAATGAAAGTTGAAGATCTAATGAAAAAGGAAAAAAAGTAATTTTTAATGTCCGCTCAAAAAGACTCACGGCCTGTTATTAAGGCCGTCTCAGTTCGAAAAAGCACAAAAAGGCCTCGCAACATCGTTGAGAGGCTTTTTGAGTTTTGGTTTGCACTCTGTGCATTCCTTTCCGTTTTTATTACAGCCGGCATCATCATTATTCTACTGGCTGAATCTTGGCCTTTTTTTCAACAAGTCAGTTTAAAAGAATTTTTGACGAGTCGGGATTGGTCGCCACTTTTTTCCAATCCAAGTTTTGGTATTCAGCCGTTATTGCTGGGAACTCTTCTTTCGACTCTAATAGCCTGCGGTATTGCGGTCCCGATGGGAATATTAATTGCCTGCGGTTTAAGTGAATTCATGTCGGCGAATATTCGCCAGTATTTAAAACCTATTATTGAAATTTTAGCAGGAATTCCATCCGTTATTTTCGGCTACTTTGCATTACTTGTGGTAACTCCTGCTATCCAAAGTATTTTTCCAAGTTTACCGGGCTTTAGTTTACTTGCAGCCGGTGTCACAATGAGTTTTATGATTTTACCGCTTATTGTATCTTTAAGTGAAGATGCCCTTCAGTCAGTACCTCAAACAGTCAGAGAAGCTTCTTACGCACTAGGCGCAACTCCTCTTGAAACCGTCTGGAGAGTGGTTTTACCTTCTGCTTCAAGCGGAGTTATCGCTGCTTGCATCTTAGGTGTCTCTCGCGCGATTGGTGAAACGATGGTCGTTGCCCTTGCGGCAGGTCAGCAACCTAATTGGACTCTGAATCCTGCCGAACCAGCAGCCACTATGACAGCGTTCATGGTACAAGTCGCGCTAGGGGATTTGCCTCACGGATCTTTAGGTTATCAAACTGTGTTTGTTGTTGGACTCACTTTATTGCTCATGACTTTGGTTTTTAATTATCTGGCGCTCAAAGTTCGAAATAAGATGAGGCCTGTTTAATGTCTGAGGCCACATTTAAAAATCCAGCAATAAATACTGCAAAATATCCAGAAACCTCTATCAAATTTCGGCATTTTCTAAGCTTTATGTTTAAACTCCTCAGTATCTTGGGCCTTTTTTTAGGTCTAATTGTATTGCTTGTTTTGATCGGCGATTTGATTCGTCGCGGAGGCGATCGCCTTTCGTTAGACTTCTTTTTAAATTTTCCATCTCGCCGTGCTGAAAAGGCTGGGATTTTATCAGCGTGGGTTGGAACACTTTGGGTGATGTTGATTACAGCTGTCATGACAGTAATTGTCGGAGTATCAGCTGCAATCTATCTAGAAGAATACGCTCCGAAAAATCGCTTCACTCGTTTGATTGAGCTCAACATTTTAAACCTAGCAGCCATGCCTTCAATTCTTTACGGACTTTTGGCACTCGGTCTTTTTGTTCATCAAATGAAATTAGGATCAAGCTTACTGACTGCCGGAATGACCTTAAGTCTACTAGTTCTTCCGGTCGTGATCGTAGCCTCAAGAGAAGCTTTGAGAGCTCTGCCATTTACTTTAAAAGAAGCTTCTTACGCTTTAGGTGCGACGCAATTTCAGACTTTAGTTTATCATCAAGTGCCGGCGGCAATAAGTGGTATGATGACAGGTGTGATCCTTGCGTTATCACGTGCAGTAGGGGAAACGGCACCGCTCATTACAATCGGAGCACTCACATACATAGCGTTTTTACCTAAATCTTTGCTGGATTCTTTTACAGTGTTGCCAATTCAGCTTTTCAACTGGTTATCAAGGCCTCAGGAAGAATTTCATGCTAACGCAGCTGCGGCGGGTCTCGTGCTGCTGTTTTTGACTTTTCTATTAAATGCTGTAGCTATCTTTATTCGGATCAAAGCAAGAAAGAATATTAAATGGTAGCCCCTCAAACGCCTGAGTCTTTAAAAATTAGTATTCAAAATCTAAACTTCTACTTTGGTACGAAGCAGGTTTTGAAAAATATTAATCTCGACATGAGCGAGAAAAAAGTAACCGCTTTAATGGGGCCCAGTGGCTGTGGAAAGACAACTCTACTTCGTTGCCTAAACCTGATGCATGAACTAACTGAAGATGCCCGAGCAGATGGCGTCGCGATACTTCAACCACAAGATATTAACTTACTCGCAGATGAAGTGGACCCTTTGTGGGTCAGACAAAGAATTGGAATGGTTTTTCAAAAGCCAAATCCTTTTCCGAAAAGCATGTACGAAAATGTAGCTTATGGTCTTAGGCTTCGCGGATTAAAAAATAAAACTGAACTTGAAAATAGAATTGAAAAAGCTTTAACTCAGGCAGGTCTTTGGAAAGAAGTCTCTGATCGACTTCAGCAGCCAGCTTTTTCTTTGTCTGGTGGTCAGCAGCAGCGACTTTGTATCGCCCGGGCACTTGCGGTCGAGCCAGAGGTTTTATTACTAGACGAGCCAACCAGCGCGCTTGATCCTATTTCAACAGCTCACATTGAAGAACAATTAGCAGAAATTAAAAAACATGTGACTGTGATCATGGTTACTCACAATTTGCATCAAGCTGCCAGGTGTTCAGATGATACGGTTTTTATGCTGAATGGCGAAGTGATTGAAAAGGGCAGAAGTCAGAAGCTATTTACGAATCCTCAAGACCCAAGAACGGAAAATTACATTACGGGTCGATTCGGCTAGTTGTTTTTGGCTGTCCTGTCTTCTATGCTTTTCATATGAGTGAATTCTATCAAGAAGGCCCAGAACTTTCAAATACCTACAATTCTGACCCGCTTTTAAAAAAGTGGGTCGATCAAAAATTTGGAAATCAAAAGGAAAAAGCTCACCAAATACTAAATGCATGCGGTGAAAAAGCGGCAACGACCTGGCTTGATTTAAGTTTAAGCGCTGAGCAATTACCGCCACGGTTGATTTCTTATGATCCATGGGGAAAAAGAATTGATGAAATAGAACTTTCCCCAGGCTGGAAGGAATTAGAAAACGAAGCTGCGCGTGAAGGAATTATTGCGACAGCTTATGAAAGAAACTTTGGCCCTTTGTCACGGCCACTGCAGATGGCGTTACTTTATTTATTTCATCCTTCTAGTGCGTTTGTATCTTGTCCTTTGGCCATGTCTGATGGGGCTGCTAGATGTCTCGAGTTATCAGGCCAAGATGAAATGAAACATAAGGCTTACAGAAATTTAACTTCCCGTGACCCAGAAAAGTTTTGGACATCGGGACAGTGGATGACAGAAAGAACGGGCGGATCTGACGTCAGCTTGACAAATACCATCGCAAGAAAAGACCGCGATCGCTACAGGCTTTATGGAACAAAGTGGTTCACTTCAGCGACGACTTCCCAAATGGCAATGCTTCTTGCAAAGATAGAAAATACCGAAAGTCTAAGCCTTTTTTATGTCGAACTTCGTGATGAAAATGAACGGCTTCAAAATATTGAAGTGCACAGGCTCAAAGATAAGATGGGAACAAAAGCTTTGCCAACCGCAGAGCTCACTTTAAATGGAACGCCTGCCCATTTGGTAGGGGAAATCGGTCAAGGTGTTAAGAACATCTCAACCATTTTAAATATAACTCGTGTCTATAATTCAATTTGCGCAACTTCCCATATGAGGCGCGGATTAGATCTTCTCAGGTCGTATTCGGAAAAAAGAGTAGCTTTTGGTAAAAAATTAATCGATCAACCATTGCATCTTCGGACGCTTCAGGATTTGGAAAAGATCTGGTCGCGATCATTTCATTTCGTTATGCATATTTCTGAGCTTTTAGGGAAAGAAGAAACTCAAAACTTAAACCCAGAAGAAAAAGCTGAGCTTAGGCTTATGACTCCGGTTTTGAAATTACTAACCGCTAAGGACTGCATGAAAGTAACTTCTGAAGTCTGTGAAGGATTCGGTGGCGCAGGTTACGTAGAAGACACCGGAATTCCCAAACTTCTAAGAGACGCCCAAGTATTTTCAATTTGGGAAGGTACCACCAATGTTCTATCTTTGGATTTTTTAAGAGCACTCAAGAAAGAACCGGGCGCAAATGACTGGTTTCAAAACAAGGCAAAAGAACTTTTGAGCCTTCAAGGGGATTTAGAACTCGAGTTTCATCAGAAAACATTAAAAAATATTTTGGAAAATTCGTTATCAAATCTAGAGCCTGTTGCAAGAGACCTGACTCTTAGTTTTGGATATCTTTATGCTTTTAGTTTGCGCTTTTAATTTTAAGAAGCGTCATTTGTTTATAATCTATTAACTTATTTGCTTGGTTATAGAGTTTCGTAGCTTCGATTAAAGTTTCTGAATCTTTGAATGAATAGGTAAGAATCATTTTATAGATGAAGCTTTCAGGTCTATTTTTTTTGTCATAAATGACCTGTTCCAAAACGAGATCTTTTTGACTGATTTTTCCAGAGATGGAAGACTCTTGTTTATCACCGGTCTCATGTTTTCGACTTTTGCCATCAAGTAGGATTGTTGTTTTCTTATTGCTCGAATTAAATGAAATTTCTAAACATTTGTTTTGAGTAATTTCAATTCGAACATTTTCTTCGTCCATATAGTTACCAGACAGGTTCGGACAGGCAGTCGCGACTGAATTTAGCGTAAATAGAGTAACTGAGGCTATTATTATTTTCATACCAAACCAACTACGTTAAAGCTCAAAGTTTGTCTAGACATAGGGCCTTAAAACTTTGGTCTAAATTGAATGAGTTTAGACCAGTTGGTCTCAAATCCTTCTGATGATTTGCCGAAAAGAAGTTAAGAAAAATATAAGTTTCACCTGTGTAAAAATGAAATAGATAAGAAGTAGGGAAGAGAAGTTAAGTGTCTGAAGAAAAACAAAAGTTAGCTAAATCTATGCTGATTGTAAAGACCAGCCCAAGCGCCTTAAAAGGTGTCGAGCAATTCTTAAGAAATAGGGATTGGTCGCTTGCGACTACTCATGAGTTAAAAGATGCGATCGTATTTTTAAGTCAACATAAGCCGTCTTTTGTTTTAATTTGCGTTGATCATGCAAATTCAAAAATGAAAAAATTACCGAAGATTATTGTATCCGCTTTTCCTTGCTGCGTGATGGTCTACGCTGAAAAGCCGTCGACCGGATCATTTAAATTACTAATGGATTCGGAAGTTGAATATAAAATTAATCCTCCAATCACGGGTCCCGCAATTGAAAGAGCAGTGAACAAGTACATTCGTGACCTTGAACAAGCGTCAAAGCAGCATGACAAAGATGTAGCGAGCGCAGCAAATGCTCTGAATAAGCCAACGTCGGCAAATCAAACAATGAACTCCTCGAACGCAAAAGGTGATTTCGAATTTAATCTTGAGGTTAAGGGCAGTGGGCAAAAGCCAGCTTCTTTTATTTCTCTCGATGGTAAATCGCAGGAACCAGCTCAGATTAATAGCTTAGCGCAGACATTATTGTCCCAACTCAATAACGACGACTGGGAAGCACCTAAGGTTAAAAGTACGCCCGGTCCAAGCGCTGCTTATACTCCCTCCCACTACCAAAAAGATAAAAATGCCGAGAGTTTAAGTTATCAAAAATCCACAAAGCCTGGGAAAACCTTACCATCTGAAATTGATTTGGCTTTAGAAAAAGGTGCTAAAAAATCTTCTGTAAAGAGTAGTGCTCCTGAAGGTCAAGACCACGAAGCAAATCAAATCGGAGTTCCAGCAGGTCAGAATCATAATGCAAATCAAAGCGGAATAGGTTCTGAATTACTCGTTGGCAAAGCAGGAAAAGAATCTCAAACGCCAGGCTCATTCGAACCTGGTGCCGGTTACAATCCAAGTGCTCAAGATATTCAAATTTCGAAAGCAAAAAATAATTCTAGTACTCCTCAACATCCTGGAGTAGACCCGGATGATCTAAAAAATATGATTATCCCGGAAAGTCAAAACAAGACTCCTTCTGATCTTCCATGGCAGCCTGCTCAGCCAACTAAAAAAACTGAATCTATTGTCGGTAAGGAAATTGACGACTTAGCGACCGCAAAAGAAAAGAACAGTGCAGATTCAATCCATGTCCGTAAAGATGGCTTCTTCAATAAAGATTCAGTTTTTGTCAAAGGCGTAAACCATTCACTTGATGAAACGGTTATAAAAGGTGACGGAAGAATCGAAAACAAACTCGAAGAGAGTTCTCATTTCGCCTGTATTATTGTCGAAAGTGCGCGTTTCAGTGGTTACCTTGTGGCGGCAATGGGAAAAAATAAAAAGATTGATAACCACTTTGTCGAGCTCATACGGATAAAACTGATGAAGTTTTTGAAAGATAACGGCGAAACGATCGACAATGAGTCAAATCTTCAGCTGAAAGTGAGACAAGTTGATTTCGAAGGTTGGGCGATTGAGTACGCTCAATTTTTAAGAAAATCTGTTCATAAAGGAAATGAAGTCGCGATGGCCTTTTTCCCCTTTGCAACTGCTCAGACTCCGGTTGGTGAATCGGCAACAGCGACCATGGTTTCAATTAAGACAGAAGATATCCAGACCGATACTCCGCTTGAATTTAATATGTATCTTTATCTGCCTTCTAATAAAAAATATATTTTGTACACTCCAGAAGGTGGCTTGTTTTTAAGTGAACAAAAGAAAAGGCTCTCTCAGCAGGGTGTCTTAAAAATGCATATTCAAAAAGAAGATGTTCAAAATTTAAGCAAATTTAAAGCTCAAAACCATCTGAACTCTCTGATCAAAGATTTCGAGTCAAAATCAGGCTCCTCACTTACAGCCCCAAAAAAGAAAAAAGCAGCTTAGAAATTAACGACATGAAGTGCTGCGTCAAAAGTGGACGAGAGATCACTCGGCCCTGTAGATGTTATCGTTCCTAACTACACGAAACACTACTTAGAGCATACTCGAAAGGAAAGATATTCATGTCTACTTATCTTCTTATTCCCATTATTGCAGGCGTTGTCGGCCTGATTGTGGCTTTAGGACTCTACATCCGAGTCAAAGCTCAACCAACTGGTAACGAAACTATGAATCGTATCGCATCTTACATCCGTGAAGGATCGATGGCGTTTTTAGTTCGCGAATATAAAGTATTAGCGGTTTACGCTCTCGTAGTCAGTGCTGCACTTTATTGGCAATTGGGCGTTTTATCTGCAATTTGGTTTATTTTGGGCGCGTTCTTAAGTTTGCTAGCTGGATTCTTCGGAATGAAAGCTGCAACTTATGCAAACGTTAGAACAACTCAAGCTGCTGCAAATAAATCAAAAGCAAATGCCTTATTAGTAGCTCTTGATGGTGGGGCAGTGATGGGTCTTTGTGTGGGTGGCTTAGGACTTTTAGGCTTAGGAATTTTGTTTATTCTTTTTAAAGACAGCCCAGATGTTGCAAAAGTTCTTCATGCTTTTGCAGTAGGTGCTTCATCTATCGCATTATTTGCTCGTATTGGTGGTGGTATTTATACAAAAGCTGCTGACGTTGGTGCAGACATTGCTGGAAAAGTAATTGAAGGAATTCCTGAAGACGATCCTCGTAACCCAGGTGTTATTGCTGATAACGTGGGCGACAATGTGGGTGACGTTGCCGGAATGGGCGCGGATATTTATGAATCAATGGTTGCGGCTATTGTTGCTGCGATGGCAATTGCATTAACGATTTCTCCTGCAGGTTTACAAAATTTAATGCCTCAAGCTGCTGAAGCTGAGCTCAGATCTATGGCAGTGATGCTTCCACTTTTCCTATCAGCAGTTGGAATGATTATTTCAATCGTTGTGATCTTCATTACTCGTGAGCTTCGAAGACTCAAGCCAGCACTTGTATTAAGAAGTGCACTGATGATTCCTGCCCTACTTTTAACAGTAGTTAGTTATTTCCTGATGCCGATGATGGGTGTCTCTCAAGGTGTGACGATGGCTTTGGCTGCCGGTGCAATCGGTGGAGCCTTAATCGGTCTTATCACGGAGTATTACACTGCGGCTAAGCCGATTCGTTTAGTGGCTCAAGCAAACATCACAGGTCCTGCAACAGGAATTATTCGTGGGTTAGCCGTGGGAATGGAATCAGTTGCGATTCCGATGATCATCGTTGTGATCGCAGCTTACGTAGCTGATAAATATTTAGGTTTATATGGAATTGCACTAGCAGCTGTTGGAATGCTTGCTGGTACTGCAGTTGTTATGACTGTCGATGCATACGGTCCAATCGCAGACAATGCGGGTGGTATTTCTGAGATGTCAGGTCTAGGAAAAGACGTTCGTGATATTACGGACGAACTTGATGCTGTTGGAAATACAACTGCAGCAATCGGTAAAGGATTTGCCATTGGTTCTGCTATCTTAACTGTTGTGGCTTTATTCTCGGCTTTCAATATGGAAGTAAACCACACTCGACAGGTTGCTGGAATGGGTCCGATTTCTTTGGATCTCACTTCAAGTGGAGTTCTCATCGGTCTTTTAATCGGCTCGATCCTTCCATTCTTGGTAGGCTCTACAACAATGACAGCAGTCGGTCGTGCTGCGGGTAAAATCGTTGAAGAAATCGCTCGTCAATTCAAAGAGATCCCGGGTCTTCTTCAAGGTAAAGCTGAGCCTGAGCCTGCAAGAATTGTTGATATCGCAACAGCTGCAGCTCTAAAGGAAATGGTCTTACCTGGAATGATCGCAGTTGTTGCGCCAATTCTTGTAGGCTTTATTTTAGGTCCTACAGCTCTAGCTGGAACTTTAGCGGGTGCGCTTGCAGTGGGCGCGACAATGGCTCTCTTCATGGCGAATGCGGGTGGTGCTTGGGATAACGCAAAGAAATTTATCGAAAAAGGTGGAATGCCTGGACATCCAAAAGGTTCAGAAGTTCATAAAGCGGCCGTTGTTGGTGACACGGTTGGTGATCCATTCAAAGATACTTCGGGCCCAGGCGTTGCGATCCTCATCAAAGTAATGAGCGTCGTGTCACTCTTGATTGCGCCGTTAATTGCTCTCATTAACTAAGTTCTTTGAACTGATTTATTCTAGACTTGAAGTCTGAAAAAACCTCCTGTGAAGTGATAAGTATCACGAAATTCCAGGAGGTTTTTTTATGTTTAAAAAAGACGAAGCTGCTGCAGAAAAAAAACACGAGCATTAAAATTTGTGGCTGAAACTATCGCGACTGAGCAGGCAAAAAAAAGTCTTAATATAAGTCTTTTTGATTCATTCCTGTACTCCATCATGGTGGGTGCGGGTGAGTCTTATTTGCCTGCGTACGTTTTGTCGCTGGGGCTATCTGAATGGATGGCCGGGATGATTGCAACGATGCCACTTTTGTCTGGAGCATTTCTTCAGATCATTGGAACCGAAGCCCTTAAAGCTTTAAAGAATCATAAGATTTGGGTTTGGAGCTTGGCTTTCCTGCAAGCAAGTACTTTCATTCCGCTGATCTTTTTTGCAATGGGCTCAAAACCACAATTCTTTACACTTTTTTGTGTGCTGACGCTTTATTGGGGCGCAGGCTTTAGTATCAGTCCTGCGTGGAATTACTGGATGGGAAATCTAGTCTCACATGATCGGGCGCAAAAGTTTTTTTCGCAAAGAAGTCGCGTATCACAGCTTGGTCTATTACTAGGACTTATTATTGGCGGCGTCGCACTTCATAATAATGTTCACTTGGGTCCATTCACTTCGACTTTTGGTCTGATATTTTTTATAGCCTTTATTAGCCGTGTTTTATCTTCATGGCTGCTTTCAAGAAAACATTACGAACGCAACTGGACGGTCAGCACGACTTATCTGGATATCCGAGAATCTTGGCAAATCTTTTGGGGGGATAAAAGAAAACGGGCATTCTTCTTTAGTATATTACCGTTTCAAATGAGCGTGTTTTTTTCAGCGCCCTTTGTGACTCCTTATCTACTCGCGCAATTAAAAATGAATTATGGCCAATACATGACTTCAGTCGCTTTCTTACTTTTAGGAAAAATAGCGAGCACAATTTACTTTGACCGGGCTAAAGAATTTCATTACCGGACAGCATTTAAGTGGGGGCTTTTTATAATTGCTCCGGCCCCTTTCCTTTGGGTTTTTTCAGATAACTTCTATTATATATTAGGTCTTCAATTTCTTGGCGGTGCGGCTTACGGATTTTTTGAAGTTGGTCTTGCGCTGATGTTCTTTCAGGATCTCAAAGCTCACGAAAAAATTCCTTTCCTAACTTTTTATAACGTCATTAATTGTTTGGGTCTTCTCATTGGAAGTGCGCTAGGCGGGATGTGGCTGAATATTCAGAATTCGAGTCTTCAGTCTTACTACGTATTATTCGTTGTGGGTGCCAGTTTCCGGATGTTCGCGTCTTTTCTTTTATATAAGCAATCAAAAAAGATGCAGGAAATTTAAGTTCCATCTTGAATTGCGAGTATTTCTAGAGTGTACATATTTGGTTATACCGAAGCTTATTATTCTGTTAAGGTAGCGTCTATGTCGACAGCTGAAACTGCAACACATGATTGGAAGATGAAGTCGTTACTTGTTATCGATAATGCGCCCATTCGAAAGAAAGCCATTCACCAAGCTGAAAAATGGATCAAAAAAATTGAAGCCTTGGAAAAGAGTGCAGCAAAATATCATGAACTCGATTTCAAACTTTATAATGATTGGTACAATCTGACCCTCAATCCTTTGATAGAAAAAGTCAGCGAAGTTGAAGCCGATTATCTAAAAGCTGCGCAAAAATATAATATTTTAGTATTCATCGCGACCGAACAGGACATGACTCTTCCCGAAGCTTTTCTTTTTTTGCAGGAAGAAGAAGAAAGTTACCTAAAAGGAGATCAAGCAGCACGGGATGCCATTGATCAGATCAGGGCTAAGCGAGCACATGATTTAGAAAACGCCATAGAAAATGAGCACGACACAAACGAAGAGCCTTTCGATTACACAAACATTAAAGAACAAGTCGAAGCTGAATTAGAAAAAATCAAAGCTCGACGAGAAAAAAATAAAGCTAAAATTACTTATTACGAAAGCCTAAGCGATGCCGAAATTTACCAGATCATGAGCCAAGAACACCTAAGTTATTCATTCATGATGGATGCCGCAAAAGTTCTCTTAGAGTCATCGAGAGCTGATATTTTAAGACGGCTCTGGGATTGTGCGCCCAGAAAGCTTAAAAAACAAATTGATCAGGATTTGCAAACTAGCTTTCAAAAATCCTTTGAAGAAATTCTTCACGCAGAAGAAGAAAAAGCTTTAGCCTTTTATGCAGTTCTGGGCGATCACGATCATGATCATGATGAAGAGGTCAACTACGGAGATCCGAAGAAAGCTAACGAAGAGGCTGAGGCCGCAGAAGAATATAAATTCGATAAAACATTTTTCAATCCGAAAGCAAAAGAAGCTTCCGAAGAAGACAGAATTCGAACAAAATATCTGTTTCGAAAAATTGCCCGAAAAGTTCATCCCGATCATTTAAACCCAGAAGATTTCGAAAATCTAAAAAGCTGGTTCGATATTATCTGGAAAAAAGTATCTGTTGCCCATAGTCGAAATGACTATCGTGCCCTAGAAGTGCTTCATCATAAAATTATGGTCGTACTAAAAGCCTACGATGAGCTGACAATCTTGGAATTAGAACAAGCTGCGAATGCCTTCGAAGCCGAGTACCAGGCCACCTCAGATCAAATTGCTGGGATTAAAAACAGTCCAGCGTGGAACTTTTCGAAATTAAAGTCTTATGCAAAGCTTGAAAGACAGCAGGCAAAACCATTTTTAGTTCGCTTAGAGGATCTCAAAGAAAAAATCGAAAGCTTGGAAAATCAACAAGAACAAATTGCTCTTTATGCGAATTTGCTAAAACATGAAAATAGGGCACCTCGAAGACGATCATCTAGAAATTCTTCTTCAAGAAGAAATCAAAATCGCTCTAGAAGAAGTATTGATCAGTACGACCTTTTTGATTAACAGAGGTTGATAAAATTCGAAACGGCACCCTTTAATTGGGCTAAAGACTCTCAAGTCGCCAAATCCAAGTTAGACTAAAAGGCTCAATATCAATTAACGCTTAGCTGTCTGGAAGGTTTTGAATACTGGCCATAAAGCCAGTTCCCCGGTGTGTTGATTGGCGATATAATTTAAAAAACATCTGGAAGGAAAAAAAATGAATTTTTTCTTTTTTCTCACGTCGATAATCATACTGTCATCATTTGTTGCAAAAGCTGCTTCAACTGATTGCCAAGAAAAATTGAAAAACAAACGTATTGAAATGAATGTGATTTCATCAAATATAGCAAATCTCAATACGACCAGAACTCCCGACGGAGGCCCTTACCAAAGACAAGAGCTTATTTGTTCCGATAGCAGATGCGAAATCATCAAAAAGCAGGATTTCTTATCAAAATTTGAACCTGATCATCCTGATGCTGATGATTGCGGATATGTGAAATATCCGAATATTGAAATCATGGATGAAATGTCGAATATGATAAAGGTGACCCGCGACTACGAAGAAGTCGTCGCAAATTGTAAATGAGACACTTCATTTCCAGCAAGTTTTAGTCATGTTTGTTCAGTTATTTAGATCAACCTTGGCGTTCAGTTTTATAAATTTACGGTGGAGATCTTTATCAGAGTAAGGATCAAGTTTGTTTTGAAGTTCAGCTTCGCTGTAGCCTGACTTCACTTCTAAAATCTGACTGACTTTGATTTTCAGATTGATTTTGAAAAGAAATCGCCAGGTTCGATACGATAATTCAAACTGCTTCTCGATTGCTTTTACGCGTTTTCTTTTTAACTGAAGTGGTGGAGTTCCGAACTGACTCTCGAGGACATCATCAATTTCGTCTAAGCCATTTTCTTTGAGCCATAAAATTTGTTTTGAAGCCTGAGCGCTCAGTTTATATTTCCATGTTTCGATGTTATCAATCCAACCCAATTTTGGTTTTTTTGGCAAGTCCGACTCTGTAACATAAGGCTTGATATCTAAAATGGGTGTTTGATCGAGCAAATCAATTTGCGATAGAAAAATTTTCTTTCCTTCGACTTTTTCTATTCTAGCAAGCGTAAGGCCGATTGAATTCGGACGGTAGGGCGAGCGGGTGGCCCAGACTCCAACTTGTATTTCTGGCTTGCGTGGCGGCCTAACGAGGGGTTTCGCGGGCG
>JANPPO010000268.1:0-3201 GCA_031428555.1 Bdellovibrionales bacterium
TGACCGATCAGGGTGCCATTGCAAGAAAGATAAAATGTTCCTCTTTCTAACTTATCAACGGCCTCGTTGTATGGAGCTGAAATTCGAAAATCAGGTTGTTGCTGAGTGGTCGCTTTCATAGAGCGTAACCAGGATGAGTTCCCACCGTCCAGAGGAAGACTTATTTCAGTACTCGTATTCCTGCGCAAAGGCGTGTTCCCAGGGCTAAAGCTCATTGAAAATCCAAATGCCACAGGATCAAAGTTGAAAGGAAGAAAATTTTCGGTTCGATCATGCTTTATGCCTAAGATTCTAAACACAAATGAAGTTGGTGTTCGACTTACCGAAACCGAAAGCTGTACTGTCTTCGCGCCATCGCTATAATTTTCTCTGCCGATTTTTGCAAGGAGATCATCACAAGTTTTCGGCACAACTGGAGTGACCGGAACTGGTGTAGCCTCAACTACCGGTGGCGGGGCGACAACCACTGGAGGCGCTGGCACCACCGGAGCGGGAGCAACTACGACTGGTGTCGGCACATTGCCCGATCCATTACCTGGATTATTATTTGGAGGTGTTGTCGCCGGAATTCCACTACTTGCGTTTTGTGCTGGCGATATCTCAGCTGACGATTGCAAATGAGCAAACCCTGAAGGAGCGCAGTTCTGAAATGGAATTAATGCGAGACCTATCACTAAGAGAGAAAAAACTTTCCTCCAACTTCGACGCGCTCGTGTCATGAATCCCCCATTAATACAGACCAATCAAAAAAGAACCGCCTAGAATAGGCTACACTATTCTTCCTTGCGAAAAGTACGAAATTTAAGATATTCAAAATATTTGAAAATGCTTTTTAAGGTAAACAATTAAAATCAATAGGCTTGAGATTTTGCTGTCGAACTAATATTCGATGTCTCATTATGATATAGTCTATTTTTTATTCTAAATGGACTTCTCATGCGCATCTGCAATGTTATTTCCGTAGTTCTCTTCAATAGCGAAAACGTTTAAAATTACAAATTTCGTATTATTGTTTTCATAGTCGTGGCACGAAACCCTGGTGCCAGGGTAATTGGTTTCATTTCGCTAGTTCCGAGACTAATTGTCTCGTTTCTTTTTTTTGATTTGAGACTAAGTGTGACAAACTTATTCTTTATTGGCTCACAAACTCAGGTAAGCCCTTAAAGTCTAGGTCTTCGATTTTGCAATCATAATGAAATAAACGAAACCAAAAGGAAGATTATGATTACACCAATCAAACAATTAATGACTGAAAATATCGTTTCAGTTCCTGTGGGAAGTAAGCTCTTTGATGCATATGAAATGATGAAGTCGAAGAGAATTAGGCATCTACCCGTCATTGATACAGCGGATCAAGTCGTAGGTATTATCTCTCAAAAAGATCTGAACTTTGTTGGCAAGCTTAAAACTTTGACCGTGGAATCTATGATGTCACCCTCAGTCGAATATGTCCAATTTGATACGTCTCTACGCAAAACGATTCTTCGCATGCTAGAGAAAAAGTCATCAAGCATTTTAGTTACTGACCAAAAGAATAATATTTTGGGAATCGTTACGATCGATGATGTTTTGTGGCATTTGGCTCATTTACTTTCATTTGAAACTGACGAAAAATTATGGAAGTTGAATTTCCCTGATGTCCAAACGATCGGAGCTTTTGCTAACAGCCTATCGGCAGCGGGGATATAACTTATGTCACGCTTACTCATTATTTACTCAAGTCGATATGGCCAAACTCGAAAAATAGCAGAGCGACTAGCTCAAGACGCCCAAACCATAGGGGTCTTTGCGGACGCAGTTGATATGAGTAAGCCGTTTCCTCTACCTTTAGAGGATTATAACGGAGTCTTAATTGGAACATCCATTTATATGGGACGATCGGATTCATCACTTATGAAGTGGGTCCTCAAAAACAAGATTCAGCTAAATAGAGTCAGTACAGGCCTTTTCACTGTCAGCTTAAATGCTGCTGATTCAAAATCGAGAGCCCGCTCGACAGACTCAATGCTCATTCAAGATTTTATTGATAAAACGGGACTAGTTCCAGCTGTTTCTAAAAGTTTTGCCGGCGCTCTTCGATACTCCGCTTATAATCCCTTCATTCGCTTCATCATGAAAAGAATATCTAAATCTGTGGGAGGTCCCACCGATACTTCGATAGATCACGAGTTAACTGATTGGAATGATGTCGATTTATTTTTAAAAGAATTTCTAAAGGCCATGAATGAAATAAATCTAAGAGAAAAGCATTTTTCAGAAGCACGACCGGAACTTTTTTAAAGAGGCATAATGAAAACAACAACAATAGCTACAATTTTTATTTTTATGATGGCTTTTGCAAATGCGCAAGTTTCAGGGAATGGGATCGCTGAATACAGTGCCCAGGGAAATCTGGTCATACTTCGAATCGTACCGGGTGATAAAGTAAGTAAGCTTTTTATTGTTGGAAGAAAAGCTGTAGAACTTGATCTTAAGAAAGATGCAAAAGTTTTAGCAGTATTTTTGAATACAACTACTAGCTCAGAAGAGCTAAGAATCAATAATCGCGGTGATTTTTATGAAGTCCACGGACTTCATAAACGCGAGCGACCTTACGAACTGAAAGTGACAACCTCCGTTAAGGGAAAAAAAGAGGAAGTTATTCTTAAGATAAATCTGCAGAAGCCTTAAGTGGCTTAAGAACATAAATTAGTACTACTTTTCCGAGCGGAAAATAAAAATGAAGTTCGTTCTAGCTTTGCCAAAGCAATGCTCTGGCCATCCCAATCTTTTCAAAATCAGTTAGGCCATAGATAGTTTATGACAAGCGGCCAGCTGCCTTGACAGTAATTCTCGGTGACTTGGGTGTGCGATTTTAATCATTTCTCGGGCGCGTTCCCCGAGAGTCTTGCCGTAGAGATATGCCGTACCGAATTCTGTAATGACGTAATGAACATGGGCGCGAGTAGTAACCACTCCAGCACCTGGTTGCAGATTGAATACAATTTTTGATCGCCCATCTTTCGTACGACTACTTATAGCGATGATTGGCTTTCCACCTTCTGAAAGTGCCGAGCCTCTCATGAAATCCATTTGCCCACCAACTCCAGAGATAATATTGTGTCCGATCGAGTCGGCACAAACCTGACCGGTTAGATCGATTTCTACGGCTGAATTGATGGCCACCACTTTTGGATTGCGCGCAATTATATTGGGGTTATT
>JANPPO010000269.1:0-10452 GCA_031428555.1 Bdellovibrionales bacterium
GTTTGGGAAAATGTTGAATTGCCTTTGTTAGTAAAAGCAAAATTATCTTTAAGCGAAAGACAGAATCGCGTTGCGACTGTGATTAGTGCAGTCGGATTAGAAGAATTTAAAGAACATCGGCCAGATCAACTATCTGGCGGACAAAGACAACGTGTTGCTATCGCTCGCGCTCTTGTTACAAATCCATCACTGGTTTTAGCCGACGAACCGACAGCGAACTTAGACTCTAAAACAGCCCATATGATTTTAGATCTTATGGCAAATTTAAACAAAACTCAGAATGTGACTTTTTTATTTTGTTCTCACGATGAAAAGCTGATTGGCCGGGTCGGTCGAATTGTTAGAATTGAAGACGGAGTAATCGTCGAATGATGTGGAAACTATCTTTCCGAAATTTATTTCGAAACAAGCGTAGAACGGTAGCCACGGGCGCCGCCGTTATCGCTGGATTTATCGGATTAACTCTTTTGGGTGGATTTATTTTCAGAGTCGAAAAAGGCTTAAGATCTAATTCGGTTTATCTTCAAAATAAAGGTCATGTGACTATTTTTAAAAAAGAGGGTTTGCAAAGATTTGCAACCAGACCTTCTTTCTACCAGCTAACTTTAGCCGATCAGGAAATTGTTCAGAAACATATACAAAAATATGCGGATAACATTGAGTGGACCGGAAAGGCGCTGACTGGAGCAGGGCTCATAAGTAACGGAGAAAAATCCGTTCCTTTTATGTCAGTCGGTGTTGATTTGCTGACTCTAGAAAAAAGTTTCAGTCACCCAGAAGTCACAAAATGGGCCGAGGATTTTTTAACTGAAGACAGCGTTAAATTTTATAACGCCGTAAAAAATGATCCTTTTTCAATTTCAATCACATCAAGACTTGGAGAGCTCATTCATCGTCGGCCTCCATTTGATAAGCTACCGATCGAACAAAGATCTGTGCAATTAGCTGGAATGAATTTCTACGGAGATTTAAATGCGATTGATGCGACAATCGCAGTTAATCACTCGACGGGTTCAGAACTTTTGGAAGACGCTGGTTTGCTTGCGCCATTTGAAATCTTGCAAGAACTCTACAGTACTGATGGTGCTCATTACTTGATGATTTATCTAAAGGATGACTCCAAAATTTCAAAAATCGTTCAGGAATTAAATGAAGTATTTAAAAAAGAAAACTTACCCTACGACGCTTACCCGTTCGACGATCCGGCGATCTCGCCAAATTATGTGGGCTCGATGGGTTTTTTATACGCAATGACAGGATTTTTTGTTTTTCTCATCTGTGGAGCAGTGGCTTTGTCGATTGTGAATTCTCTGACGATGGGTATTTTGGAAAGAACGCGTGAAATTGGAACTTTTCGGGCGATTGGATATAAGCCTGCGCAAATTTCTTGGATGATGACACAAGAAGCACTTTGGCTTTGTGTCTTAAGTGGTGTTATTGGGGTCACATTAGCTGCTATTATCGCAACAGTCGTCAATAGCTTGCATTTTACCTTTTCTCCACCTGGCATTGCTGCAGCCCTTCAATTTACCTTGTCAATAAACGCAGTTTTAGTTTCGATTATCACTTTGTTGTTTTTATTATTGGTTGGGCTGACCTCATACCTAGTTACTCACTTTAAACTTAAGATGAAAGTCGTAGATCTTTTATCTGATTCGGGGGCATAAATGGTAAAAAATAATTTTTTGCGAACATTGTTTGCAGTGCTAATTCTTTCAGGAACGTCTTTTGCGCAAGTGGATATAGAGCTTCTAAAGGCATCTGACCGCGCTCGTGGAAGCCTAGAGGGCGGACTGACATGGGAAAGCGAAGTTACAACTGTTGAAGATGGAGAATCTTCTGTTCGGAAATTTAAAGTCAGGGCAAAGGGCGTAAATGCAAACGTTGAAGCTTTAGAGCCTTCTCGAAATAAGGGAGAGATGTATTTATTTAATGACCGCACGATGTGGTTTTTTAAACCATCATTAAAAAAGCCTGTTGCAATCTCTTCTCGTCAAAAGTTAACGGGCCAGGCAGCGATAGGTGATATTGCTTCGACCCACTACGCCCGAGACTATAACCCGACGCTTGAAAAGACCGAGACTATCAATGGTGAAAAAGTCCATGTGTTGATGCTTAAGGCAAAAGCCAATAATTTAACTTACGATCAAATTCGTTATTGGATATCTGATAAATCTAAGCGTGCCATAAAAGCTGAATTCTTAACTTTGCAAGGTCAGCCATTTAAAAGAGCCACTTTAGAATATGGAAACAAAGTAACTGTTAATGGTAAGGCCATGGACTTTGTTAGTAAGATGGAAATTGTTGATGCGAAATTTGAAAATAACAAATCAATTCTGCGTTATATTAATCCAAAATTAGAAGAGCACAAAGAAACAATTTTCAACGTGAACAACTTAAAGAGATGAAAATACTAGCGCAGATTGCTTTTAGAAATGCTTTAAAAAACTGGCGTCATAGTCTTGCCGCGATTATTTCAATTTCAGCGGGCTTCTTATCTTTAGTTTTATTTCAAGGCTACATTACAGATGTTAATCATATGTATGTTGAAGGTTATACAAATCGTGCCATGTACGGGCATTTACTAATTGAGAATCCTGAAATTCAATCTGCTGAAGGTCGTGCTAGATCTGAAGAATTCTTGATTCCAGTCGAAGAGCAACAAAAAATTCAGCAGTTTTTAAAAGAAAACGCCGCAGATGTTGAAGAAACGGTTCGTTTTTTGCCTGCAACTGGAATGGTCACAAACGGAAAGAACTCATTTATTTTCGTAGCCATGGGATATGATGTTGAAGCGGGTGCAAAAATGCGAGCACCTAATTGGACGTGGGAAACTCTTTACGGAGTTCCGCTCCATGTAGCAAATGATCCTCAAGGTGTCGTTTTAGGACAATCATTAGGTTTCTTGCTTGGTTGTGTTGCTGTTAAAAAAGATACAACTATGGTTCAAAACTCTGGGTACGTTCCAGAAAACAGACCCTTTCAGTGCCAAAAAAGCTCAATTCAAGTTTCAGCCAATACAGTTACCGGCCAGTTAAATGCGCTTGATCTTAATGTGGTTGGGTTAATTGATGGTGGTTATAAAGACATTGACGAAAAGTGGATGAAAATATCACTCGAAAATGCGCAGATGCTTTTAAATACTGACAAAATTAGATTTCAGTCAGTGTTGTTAAAAAATGCTAGTGGCATGGATGGATTTGTTAATAAATTTAATGAATTTTCGAAGGCTCAAGGTTTAAAACTTCACGCTATTAAGTGGTATGACCATAAAATTGCTGATCTTTACAAGCAGACAAAAAGTTTGCTGGGAATTTTTCAAACTTTTATTGTTACTGTCATTTTAACAATTGCGTGTCTTTCAGTGTTAAATACGGTTGTAAAAAGTGTGAAGGAAAGAACTCGTGAAATTGGAACCTTAAGAAGTATTGGTTTCACGGGCCGACAAGTGGGCCTCATCTTTTCAATGGAAGCTTTGTACCTTAGCATGATGGGTGTTGTCGTCGGCGCAGTGGTCGCACTTATAACCACATTTTCTATTAACCAAGCGGGAATTTTGTATCGCGCGGGCTTATTATCTGAGCCGATCATCTTTAGAATTGGATATGATTTTAATGCTTACTTGCAATGTACGATCTTACTAGGAATTTTATCTCTTCTTGCTAGCCACTTGGCCGTCAAGTCGACAGTAAGAGCACCAGTTTCACAGAACTTAACACATGCTTAAATATTTATATTTTTTCCTATTATTAATTTCTAGGTTTGCATTAGCGGAAAATATTTACCGCTTCGATATCTATGGCTCTAGCACCTATCGAATTTGGAACGAAGATTCTCCGTTTAATCCGAACAATGTTTTGGGTGCTCCGACTTGGACTCATACTTTAGAGTTGCGTCCGGACTTTCAGTTTAATTTAACTGAAAAGCATTCGCTCGTTTTGAGGTCTCGCCACTTTTTACAAAGTTTTGAAACTGAATTTACAAATCCAGATAGAACACGAACAACCCGCGACGAGGACTCAGATTTAAGCGATTTATTTTTTTCTACCAACTGGTCAGATTCATTTGGCACGACAATCGGTCTTCAAAATTATCAGTGGGGACCTGCGGAAATATTTTCGCCTTCAAATCCATTTTTTCATTTTGGTACGAATCAAAGAAGTTTTTTCTTTAAAGAAAAAGGACGGGTACTTGTCAGAGCAAATTGGAATCCCGATCCAAATTCAAATCGTTGGTCGGTCGTAGGAATGTATGAGCCCATCGATAACAACACCAGATTTTGGACTGCAGACAGGAATTTCGATCCGCGCTCTGCTTTGAAAGTGGAATATCAGTTCGAAAATCCAGCCAATGCTTTCGCGTTTGTTGGAGGCCAAGGTGAAAAACAACGCGGATTCATCGGCGAATACTTTAATTGGTCTTGGATGGAAGGTATTTCGCTTTACGGAGACATGCAGCACCGTCAGGGACGCACTAACTATGTTCCGGAACAAAATGGTTTTGGGCTTTATGATTTAGTCGATTCAGAAGACGACCGAATATACACACTGGCCGTTTTAGGATTTCGCTGGGAAGGCCGAGTCGACTTCAGACAAGAATTTATCTTGAACGAAGCGGGTTATGATTCTGATGAATGGAAACAAGTCAGAGCTTCCGCTACAACGCTGTCTCCGAATTTGCTGACGAACTTAGGCCGATTTGCATCACCGGGTTTGGAATTTAGGACTCAGACTTATTCATATACTTCGTTAAGAATTCCAGATTTAGGTGCAAGCAAGATGGCAAGCGTTGGTATCCGGTGGTTATCAAGTCTAGAGCATTACTCTTCCGTTTTACAATTAAACTACGAATATAACTGGAGCGATAACTTAGTTATTTCTTTAGAAGGTTTGCAATTTATGGGTAGCGACAACAGCGAATTCAAAATTGTCGATAATCAGCAAGCCTCTATCGGCTTTCGCTGGAGCTATTAAGCTATTAAAACTCTTGTCCTAAATTCTGCGATCAATTCTTCAGAAACCATTTTGCTTCGTTTATCGCAAATAGCAGGGTGCACTTTGATCGTAATACTTCTGTTGCCACACCATTCAATCGTTGTGATACCAACTGGGTAAGCATGAGATCCCGGCGGCGCAATGACCCAGTAGCGCTCTTTAAAGCGGGACTTTAAAAGTGCCTCTTGATTCCAAGCGCCAAGGTCCGAAAAGCTTCCCATCCAGAATGAACGATTCGTGCCTTGCTTAACTAGCCAGCGCATTCCATTGAGGCCAACCCATCTTCCAATATGTGCTAATTCCCAAAAAGCCCAATAAACGCCTGCTTTAAGGTCAGCCTTATACTTCTCGAAAGAATGCTTTACCGCTTCAGGATTGTTGATTCCTACAAGTTCAGTTGGAATGAAGCTTACAAAGTTTTGGCCAGCGGGCGCATTCGGAAAAGCTCCTCGCAAATCAACTGGCGAAAGCCAAACGCCTTTGTCTTGTGGATTTTTATAAAGTTTTGTTTTAATAATTTGATCAATCTCTGAAACGATAAAAAAACTTAAGTTTAAACTTTTAGATTTCGCTAACGCTTTTAATTTTTCATTTTCGGCAGCAGATAAAAACCAGTAACTGACTTCATCTGGTTCACCGGACTGTGAAGTTGGTGAGTAATGTTTCCACGGATTGTGCGGAAGACGTGGGTGAGTTAAGAGACCTTTCAACAAAAGATAAAAGTGAAGAAACGAAGCTGGCTTTTTCAAAGGCCTGATAGGCGCTTTGATTTCAATTTTTTCTGCTTGAAGAAGGGACTGAATTTTTCCGAAGCCATCTGCTTCGCGGTGGTGGAAGTGAACTTTTTTGAAATCTTGACCTTTATCCTGATACATCATTGTGGCCATGTCTGATTGGCCCATTTCAGCACGAATCTCAAACCACTTTGCTGCCCAGTCGGTCATAAAAATCCCACCTCAAGGTGAGAGAAGTCATTTATCTCGTTAAATATTGGTGATGTCTTTTCAGTCGTCACCTTATAAAGCGCGCCTTGAATTGAAGTCACGAGGTAGCCTTTTTCGCTAACGGGCAAAGGTTTTTGATCTGGTTTATCCCAGCGATTAATTGAAAGAATGCTAAATTGGTTTTCTTTAGGTAATTTATTATTCTGATACCAAAAATGATCTGCAAACTGCATCAGATGTATATCATCCTCTTCTGTCAGAGATTTAAATAACATCAATTGTAGAATTTCGATTGGCTCATTAAGCCGGACACTTCTTTTGCCAAAAAAAGGAAGCAGGCCTGCCATAAAACTTAAATAAGCCGGCCACTTCTTTATTAGAGTCTTTTTAACTTTGGATGTTAATACTGGAAGTACAAATGCCTTTGCAATTCCGTTTTCTTCTAAAACTTGAAAATCCTTGAAGCTCTTTTGGAAAATACCAAGAGTGCGAATAAGATCAGATTCAATCCAACTGAGTTTATCTTGGTTACATAATACTTTTATCACTGTTGGAATTTCTGATTCCTTCACTTGGCGGATTGTTGCTTTAGGTTTTGAAAGCGGCTTCCATCGTCCCCAAATCGAATGCGATTGATAAGTATTGGCGATGTCATAACTAAAATCACCCGGCCGCTTTTTCTTAATCAAAGCTTTCTGCGCAAGTTTGTTTTCGTTCCAAACTAAAGTAACAAAGCCGATGCAGCCACCGAACTCTTCAATTTCTGGTGAAAGCTCTACTGCGTGACCATAAAATTTTCGCCACTGAAGGCGTGCATCACGGTCTAATTGCGGAGTTGTTCTTAGATCACTGGTGTAGCCAATTGAAATAGGCTGACCGTTCCAACAGAGATTACGAAAAGTTGAAACCGCGAAGCCGTGTGGTGTTCCATCTTTATTAACAAAGACAAAAACAAAAGCCCGATCACCTTGAGCGTTTAGAAAGGAATAAAAATCTGGTTTTCGATCAAAAGAGATTTGAAGTGCTTCGGCGCTAATAGAAGTCTGATCAATAAGTGAAAAAATAGCATCCTGTTGACTTGGATCTGCAATTTTCATTCGTGGATATTGATCGAGAAGCTCCTGAAATTTCATTAACTTGGTATAACAGTATTATAGAAAATTTCAAAGCCATCCTTGGGACTACTGACAACAGTCTGTGAATATGGATGAGCAGAATCTAGATGTAGGCGCAAATACTCGTGCGCCGCCTGCAAATTGTAATAGGGAATCTGCGGCGCTAAATGGTGCAGTGAATGATACTGCATTCCTGCAGGTGCCCAAAGAAAGGATAGAAATTTTGTTTCTATCGTAAATGAATCTCTGAGCTGAGCTAACGGAGAAAGCATTTCGCCTGGATTGTCATACCGGTGTGCGATTCGAGCTCTCCAAACATTTACGAAAGCGCCTATTACCATTAATGAAAACCAAATAAGAACTAGTTCTGGTTTGATCAGCCCCATTGCGACTAAAGCAACCTGACCTGCGAAGAATAAAGCGCACATATATTCTTCCATTTGGGACTGTCTGGATTCTTCTTCAGAAGGCTGTAGTCTAACGTATTTTGGATTTACAACGATAGTTGAAGCCCTTTGGAAAATCGCAAGCCTCCATTTTTGGGGGAAGGCCCAAGAGATCATCGGCAAAATTCCAAATCGAAGAATCAAAAGTAGAGGCGACAACAAACCAATTAAAAAAGGTTTTAGGAGAGTCTTCATTCCAGAGCCTTTAAGATAGGCGTACTCAGGATCTTGAGCCGTTCCAAACGTGTTCGGTAGATGGTGGTAGCGATGCGGATCGTGAACGAAGAAGGGAATGCGGCAAGGGAAGCCAAAAAATAAATTATAGAGTAATCGGTAGCCCTTCACTTTTTTATTAAAGTGGACAACTTCGTGGATAAACATCAACCCGCGGTAAAAAGCCGAATAAGAAATTACAGCTAATAAAATTTTTGCGACAAGTGGAATGGATTCAATTTGAAGAGAAAAGAAGGATAACCATGCAACAAAACCCGTAATACTCAGATCAAGGTAGAATATGACGGGTTTGATATTAAAAAACGGTTTTAATTGTTCAAGAAGAGAGCGGACGATTTCCCGCTCAGTTGAATACTGGGACCTGTTCGAGTTCATGTGCAGCTTCCTGTTTTCTGTAAGCTAGGCGCTTACGAAATAAACGTTTCCCCAAGAAGCGTGCAACATAAGCCGGTTCTTTATAAAAAGCTCGCATTACTGCGTGAATTGAACCCATTTCAACTATCTCTGTAGCTTGTACAGTCATGCCAGGAATAAAGACTTCTCCCTCGAAAATTCTGCAAGGCTTACAAATACTGTACATCTCGCCAAGCTTCTTTTTAGAAGCATCGTAAGAATAAAGAAGATAAGACTTTCCTTTGATAGTTTGAGCAACGAGATCCATAAAAAGTCTAAGCCAGAATTTTGCACGAAAAGTGCCATTCTTTAACAAGGGGTGGATCCAAAGGCCCGTCAGCTCAAAGCACTTATCAAGCTTCTGCTGAAGTTCTTTATGATCTTGTACGATCGCCTGAGGAAGCTGCTCGAGCACTCTAAATGGGCCTTGAAGCGCAACTATGTAACCACCGAACATAGACTGAATATCGCCATTATCGTTCTCTGTAACAAGAGCCATAACTTTTGAGCGCTTTAGATAATCTAGTGGATATTCAACATCGATATATCGTTTCGTGAATGAGCTGTACGCAGTTAAGTGAGCATCACTTGTGATTTCGCGAAATGTAATCGGTGATTTCTGAGCCATTTTGTCTCCCCCATTTAGCCATTCCTTAGGCTACTTATTGACAATAGCAACGAAAGTGCCAGTCAAGATTTCGTCAGTACGCATTTATTTGATTACATCGGGGCCAAATCGGCACCGATGAGATGTAATCCGAACTTTAATTGTCATTATCTCTCGGTAGATGTGTCTCTTTAGTGAAGAAAAAACATTTAGACAGAATCTTCGCTTTCCTTAAAGAGTTCATCGGGAACAACACCAGTAGCAATCGCTTGAGCTACTTTCTTATGATGTTCACTACCTATTATTTCCAGAGCGTCCACAAAGGGCATCGGATCTGGGTTTTTTATTTTATCTAACTTAAACTGTAAAATCCTTTTATATCCCACTTCTATCGAATCTCTGTTCAAGGGTCCGTTAGCGGCTGCGTCTACTAATGCGTCCATTGCTCGCATTGGAGCATCGGGCTCGTTGCAATAAAGTAGAATATCATTACCTGCTTTTAATGCCTGAATTGCAATTTCTTCGGTAGTGAATTTATTTGTAAGTGCCTTCATTCCGAGATCATCAGTAATTACTAGACCTCGGTATCTGCAAATATCTTTCAGAACTTTTTGAATCATGATTTCTGATAAAGATGCCGGAAAATTTGGATCGATTTTTGGATATAAAATGTGAGACATCATGCAGAGTTCCACTCTTGATCTGAATGATTTTTTAAAAGGCTGAAGCTCGACTTCCTCGAGACGTTTAAGATCTGAATCTTCGATGGGAAGTGCCTCATGACTATCAAGCAAAGTATTGCCGTGACCTGGGAAATGCTTCACGCAAGCAATGACATCAGATTTTAGTAATCCGCGAACCAAAGCAGATGCATGTTTCGCAACCATGTTGGGATCAGAGCTAATCGCACGATCACCAATAACAACATTTTTTGGATTCGTAAAAACATCAATACAAGGAGCATAATCTAAATTAATACCAACTGCGTTTAGTTCAGAACCTAAGCAATGACTAAATTGAAAAGATAAAGTTGAGTTATCAATATCACCAATTCTTTTTACCGGAGGCCAGATTGTAAACGGAGCTTTTAGGCGCGCAACTCTTCCGCCCTCTTGATCAACGCCAATAAACAAAGGTAATTTATCGCGCGTTTTGTGTCTGACCGCTTGAATTTGCGTGCACAGAGCATGTACTTGTTCGGGCGATTCGATGTTGCGCGCGAACAGAATCACGCCACCGATGTTGTTAGTGATAATGAACTCGGCATCATCTTGAGTGAGTGTTTTTCCACGAATGCCAATGAATAGGAGCTGACCGAGCTTATCTACCACCTATAGATTGCAGCATTGAAGGTGGTGAAAATCAAACTGTCTTGCGCACTCGACGTGGGTCGAGTACATCGCGCAAGCCGTCACCGAGTAAGTTGAATCCCAAGACAAGTGTCATGATCGCTAAGCCGGGCGCGAAGCTGACATGCGGCGCTTCGCTTAAGACTCTGCGTCCTGAGCTTAATAAACTTCCCCATGTCGGAATGGTCGGTGGAACGCCAAGACCAAGGAAGCTTAAACCACTCTCGGCGATAATTGTTGCGGCCATCGCGAAAGTTGCTTGAACAATGAGCAAGCCAAGTAGATTCGGCCAGATGTGAAGCACGGTGATGCGAGTGCTGCCTGCGCCCATCGCGCGCGCGGCTTGCACGTGTTCACGCTCTTTCAAATG
>JANPPO010000270.1:0-2004 GCA_031428555.1 Bdellovibrionales bacterium
CCGAATAATAACTTAGATAGTCGTGGATTAAATGATGGCCAGATTCAAATCTTTAAGGCTAACTATCAGGCGAAACCTTAAGTGATTTAAATTTGATAAAGAGGCCCCTCGTCCATGACAAGCAGTTCTCCTAGTGCCAGCATAGACCTTAGTTTTTTTATAGGCTTTGGTCTTACTGTGCTGGGATTAGCGGTTTTCGCTTTTGTCATGTTCTGGTTTGTACGCAAGCGATATCCGCCTAAAAGTTTTTTAGTTGAAATTCTAGAACGTGAAGTCTTAAAAGCGACACTTACAAAATTAAATTAAGGTGTCTTGATTCTTGATTTGAAAGGTCAAGTCATCTACTCAAATTTGGCATTGCTCAAAATCTTAAGAACTCAAGCTGTTCAAAATGAATCCCAATACTTTAACTTCCCACCAATATTTTTTAATTTAGAATCAAAAGAGCCGATTGCAAAAGAAAATTTGCCATTTGCCCGGGTTTTATTTGGAGAACAATCAGAAAGTATGGACTTGATTATCCGTACGGCTAATTCGCCAACTGAAAGTATAGTGAATTGCCAAGCTCAAATCATTTTGGATTCTCTAGGTTCACGGATCGCTGTTGTTGCTTATTTTCGGGACCTCACAATTATAAAGCGTGCAGAAGAAATTTTTCAATCAGCTCATATTTCAGTGAATGAAATTGCCAGACAGAAAAGTGAAGTATTGGAGCAAATCAGTGAAGAACTTCGGCTACCCTTTTCGAAAATTCAACAGCTAGTCAAGATAATACAGAAAACGCGCCTCGATAAAGAACAAATCGGTTTAGTTAAAAACCTAAGCCTTTCGACTGACTATTTTTCAAATAAAATTCAAGTATTTTCAGATCAATCCAGCTTTGAAAGAGGAACTCTTAAGCTGAATCCAGATCCATTTAAGCTTAACGAATCACTTCAGCATATTATTTCGATTCTTCGCCCGTTAGCCTTAGAAAGAAGTATTGAACTTTTGTTTGATAGCGAAATTGAAAGTGATTTTGAAATCATCAGCGATCGAAAAAAGATCGAAGAAATTTTGATTACTTCGATTGAAGAAGTGCTTTTGCAAAGCGAAAAAGGGTTTGTCGCGCTAAAGGTAAAAGCGTTAGAAATTTTCGAAGGGAAGGCCCGATTCTATTTCGAAATAAAAAGTTCCAGTCCAACATTTGTTGAAGCAAGGAAGGATACTCGCTATTTAAGATCGCCCTTAATTAAGGAAATGATTCGTTTGCTGGACGGGGAAGTCAACACAGAGATTAACGAGCAAGACAACAGTTCGCGGTATTCACTGACCTTTGACTTGAAACTAAAGCGGCAGGACGAAAAAAATATCATCAAGCGGCACACGCAAATTTCTTCAGAAAAACCTATCTTGGTTGCAGAAGATCAATACATCAACCAAATGCTCATTCAAAAATATCTCGAACGTTTTGGATTAACCTGTCATGTTGTATCCGATGGCCAAGCTGCATTTTTAGAGGCAACCACCGGGAAGTATGCACTTTGTTTGATGGACTGCAAGATGCGACCGATTGATGGATACGAAGCGACGCAACTCATTCGCACTCATGAAAAAAGATCAAACTTTCGAATTCCGATTGTTGCAATCACTGCAGATGGTTCAGTGGAAGACCGAAAGCATTGCGAACAGCTTGGGATGGATGATTACATCGTCAAGCCCATTGACCTGACTCATCTTGAGCTTGTCTTGCAAAAATGGCTGCGCCCAGTTTTAAAAGAAGAGTTCATTAAAAAGTTAGATGGCTATCAAATCAAAGGCCGGCCACTCTTTCAAGTTTTGGCAGAAGAGTATTTTAATTCGATAGACTTTTCAAGTTTGCCAATTAAAATCGGTGTCGAATTAAAATACTCTTCTGCCAAAACTTGGAAGAGTGGCCGGCCTTTGATTTGATAGCCATCTAGCTTTTTAATGAATTCTTCTTTTAAAATTGGGCGCAGCCATTTTTGCAAGACAAGCTCAAGA
>JANPPO010000271.1:0-6456 GCA_031428555.1 Bdellovibrionales bacterium
CTCGATTGCAGATTTCATTTCGGGACCTGATACAATTTCAAGCAGGGGAATGCCTGCGCGGTTTAGATTAATTAAAGTGTAATCCCCAAAGTGAGTTGATTTTCCAGCGTCTTCTTCCATGTGCGCGCGAGTAATTGATACCGTTCGCTCTTTACCTTCGACCATGAATGTAAGCTCGCCGTGTTCACAGATAGGCTTATCGTACTGAGAGATCTGATAGCCCTTTGGAAGATCTGGATAGAAATAATTTTTTCGTGCGAAAACAGACTTTGCTCTTATTTTGCAATTAAGCGCTAAGCCTGTTTTAACGGAATATTCGATTGCTAGCTTATTAATAACTGGCAATGTGCCTGGCATACCAACACTTAGCGGAGAAGTGTTTTCATTATCGAGCGCATCAAAGTTTGTTGAGTCTGAAGAGAAAATTTTAGATTTTGTTTTTAGCTGAACATGGGTTTCAATTCCGATGACAACATCATATCCTCTATATGACATGGGGCTGCTCTTTCTTGATACTTGATGCGTTCTCTAAAGCAAGACCCACGTTAAGTAATTTTTGTTCTTCAAATGCCTGGGCCGTTAATTGAAGCCCAATCGGTAGTCGCTCTTTAGATAAGCCAAATGGAACGCTCATTCCTGGAAGGCCAGCTAAGTTTGTAGAAGTAGTAAAAATATCGTTTAAGTACATTTTGAGTGGATCAGTAATACGGTCACCAATTTTGAATGCCGCAGTGGATGCTACCGGACTTAAAATGACATCACACTTTTTAAAAGCTTCATCGTATTCATTTTTTATAAGTCTTCGAACCTGACAGGCTTTTGTGTAATAAGCATCGTAGTAACCACTTGATAGACAAAAAGTTCCGATCATAATTCTTCGTTGAACTTCTGCGCCGAAACCGATTCCTCTAGTCATCGCATAGAAATCATCTAGTGTTGCCGAGCTTTCGCGCATCTCTGCTCTGAATCCGTATCTGACGCCGTCATAACGCGCAAGATTTGATGAGGCTTCGCTTGCTGCGATTAAATAGTAAACTGGAATTGAGTTCTCAATTAACGAAAGAGAAACAGGAACAATTTCTGCACCTAGTTTTTTTAATGTTTCAATGCCGTTTTGCACAGTCTTTTCCACATCAGGATGAAGACCATCTTTCATCGCTTCTTCTAGTATTCCGATTCGCATACCTTTGATGTCGGAATTTAATTTCGAAGCAAAATGTGGAACTGATTTCTGCGAACTTGTTCCGTCAAGCTCATCATGACCACAAATAACTTCTAAAGTTAAAGCCGCATCTTCGACTGATGAAACCATAGGGCCCGCTTGATCAAGTGATGAAGCATAGGCAATGATGCCGTAGCGACTGACTCTGCCGTATGTGGGCTTTACACCCACAACTCCACAAAAACTTGCAGGTTGTCTAATTGATCCACCTGTATCTGTTCCGATCGTTCCCGCTGCTAACCTTGCAGCTTGTGCAGCAGCCGAACCGCCCGAAGAACCGCCGGGAACATAGTCAGTATTCCAAGGATTTTTAACTGCACCAAAAAATGAAGTCTCGTTAGAAGACCCCATCGCAAATTCGTCTTGGTTGAGTTTTCCCAAAACAACAACGCCGGCTGCTTTTAATTTTTTAACCACAGTTGAATCATAAGGCGGAATAAAGTTTTCTAGAATCTTGGATCCCGCGGTCGTTCTTAGGTTTTTAGTACAAAGCATATCTTTAATTCCAAAAGGTACGCCTGCCAATAATCCAAGCTTTTCACCTTTTTGAATTTTATCGTCTATCAATTGTGCTTCTGCTACAGCTTGATCATTTACTAGAACGTAAGAATTTAATTTCTTATCCAATTTTTCTATTCGGCTTAGGAAATGTTTTGTGACTTCTACAGCCGAGGTTTGTTTTGTTTTAATGGCATCTGAGATTTGTTTTAAGCTAGAGAAAGTTATTTCCATTTTATACCCTTTAAACGACTGGTGGAACTTTAAAAAGTGAGCCCTGCCTAGACGGGGCGTTCGCAACCATCTCTTCTGAGGTATAATTATTTTCGTCCTTATCTTCTCTCCAAAAACTTTCGATTTCAGTTGGAGTTACCAAAGGCTCGATTCCGTCGGTCGGAAGATTTGAAATCTTATCAAAGAAGCCCATAATTTTTGTGAGCTGTTCGGAATACTCTTGGGCTTGCGCCTCATTAATTTGAAGCTTCGAAAGCTTTGCAATATGCTGAACGGTTTTGATATCGATTTTGATGTTTGACAAGTAGAGCCCCCCAGAAAACAACAGAAAGAAACAATTCTGGATTTACTTTACTGTGCAATTTGAGAAGGGTGCAAGAACGCCGTTACGAAGACAGACTAACGGCGCGCGTAAATCTCATGTGAGAAATGAGATTCTGTTATTCACTAAATTCTTAGTATTCAAGCTCTTGAGAATCCACTTCCGGAGCGACCTGATCCGAAAATTCCTTCTTTACTTCACTTAAAGATTGAAGTCTGTCGACCTGTAAAGGAGTTACTTCCTTCTTGCCTACAGTGTTGCCATCTTGAATTTTTTGAACTGTTCTGGTTTTTGTTTTGTAGTTCTCAATTGCTAGGGTGCCATCACCAAAATACACATCTTCAACCATTTTTTCGATCAAGAAAAGGTCGTTATTTTTAAATTCAAATGTGTAATACAAAAAAACTTTATCTGCAGATCCTACCATTTGATCAAAAATGATTTCGTTTTTATTATTAACTGTCACTTGCGGAAGCATGCCCGCAATACCAATCTCTGCCTCGCCAAATAAAAAATTTCCCTGGCTTACTAATTTGAAATCATACTTTTGTACGGCTAGATAAAGATTGGCAGAAACCATGCCTTTCTCATCTTGAGAAACTTCTACTTTATCTCTTAAGCCATCCCCATTTATGTCAGGATAAATTTGATCAATTACGGTTGAGCCCGCGTTTGCCTGAAGAGCGCCTAAAACGAGAAGACTTAGTAATAATGATTTCATGCTTTTTCCTTTAAAAATGATCTTCGAACATATGTCCTTATTCATTGCATAGCTTATGCCTCTTTTACTACCTCCTTAAAGGCTTACCTGACGAGCTATCACAGCCGACCGTATTACTTTTTGACAGTAGACAAGCCTCGTCACATATTAGCTTCTATGGCACAGGCGCGATTTCTTTCCCGTTATCAAGATCTTAAAAAACAAATCGAGCATCATAATGCTCTTTATCACTCTCAAGATAAGCCTGAAATTTCTGACTACGAATACGATGAGCTTTTCCAAGAACTTTTAGAGATTGAGAAGGCTCATCCAGAAGTAGTGACTGCGGATTCGCCTTCTCAGCGGGTGGGCGGCGAAATACTCGGTGCTTTTAAGAAAGTGCCTCACCGTACCCCGATGCTTTCGTTATCAAATAGTTATAATCCGGAAGACATCCTTGCTTTTGATGAGCGCTTAAAAAAGTTTTTGAAAAATGAGGATAACATCGAGTATTTTTGCGAGCCGAAGTTTGACGGGCTTGCTTTAGAAATTATTTATGAAAAAGGTCTGTTTAAGCAGGCGATTACAAGAGGTGACGGCAATGTGGGTGAAGATGTTTCCCACAACGTGCGAACCATTAAAGCTATTCCCTTAACTTTAAAAACAAAAACTCCCCCTGAACTTTTTGAAGTGCGGGGCGAGGTCTTAATTTTTAAAGAAGATTTCGTAAAAATGAACGAGGCCCAGCAAGAGGCCGGGGACATTGTTTTTGCTAACCCCCGTAATGCTGCCGCTGGAACCATCAGGCAACTTGATTCGAAGATCGCAGCCGCAAGGCCGCTAAGATTTTTTGCATACGGCTTAGGGCAAGTCGAAGGAGTTCAGTTTAAAAAGCAAAGCGACATCTGCGAGTACTTTGAAAGTGTTGGTTTGCCCGTCGCTAAGAATCTAGTAACGAAAGCAAAAACTCCAAGTGAAGTCGTCGATTACTATCATAAAATCGAAACCGGTCGACATAAAATGGAATTTGATATTGATGGAATTGTTGTGAAAGCAAATTCTCTTCGTCTTCAAGATGATGTGGGGATGGTGGCAAGAAGTCCCCGTTGGGCAACTGCTGCAAAATTTAAACCCGAACAGGCGACAACTTTAGTAGAGACAATTCAGGTTCAAGTTGGAAGAACGGGTGCGCTGACTCCAGTTGCAATTATGAAACCTGTTAAAGTCGGCGGAGTTACAGTTACAAATGCAACTCTTCACAATCAAGACGAGATCGATAGAAAAGATGTGCGAATAGGCGACACGGTTATTATTCAACGTGCAGGTGACGTGATCCCGGAAGTTGTTCAAGTTATTCTAGATAAGCGTCCGAAATCCTCTGTTCCATTTAAAATTCCAAGCAAATGCCCCTCATGTTCAAAGCCTGTACAAAGATTAGAAGGTGAAGTCGTAAGCCGCTGCGTAAATCCGCTTTGTCCTTCAATTTTTAAAGAGTCTTTAAAGCATTTCGTAAGCAGGCGCGCGATGAATATTGAAAAAGTTGGAGATCGCCTAATCGAAACGTTTGTGGATCAAGAATTAGTTAAAAATTACTCGGATATTTATAAACTTAAAAAAACTCAACTTCTCAACTTAGAACGTCAGGGTGAAAAATCTGTTGAAAATATTTTAGCAAGCATTGAAGGCAGTAAGAAAACGACGCTCGCTCGTTTTATATATGCTTTTGGAATTCGTTTTGTCGGCGAACAGACTGCAAAACTTTTAGCAGATCATTTTATTAACTTAGATCGCTTTTTAGCGGCGAAGCATGAAGACCTATTGGAAGTTACAGAGATCGGTCCTAAAGTTGCTGATTCAATTCAGAAGTGGTTAGCAAATAAAGCAATTGTGAAAGAAGCGCATGAATTAGTAAATTTAGGCGTCACGTTTGAGACTTCAAAAAGAAGTACGTCAGGACCATTAAGTGGATTGAGTTTTGTCATCACGGGGACGCTGACATTGAAGCGCGACGAAGCCCAAAGCATAATTGAGAAAAACGGAGGCAAAATATTATCCTCCGTTTCTTCGAAACTTAGTTATCTCGTTGTAGGAGATGATCCTGGCTCCAAGGTTGATAAAGCACAAAGCCTTGGAGTGAAAATCATTTCTTGGGACGAACTAATTAAATTACTTTAGATGTGATCGATTACGATATCGCGATCCATAACGGTTTTACGGCCGTCTTGTTTCGCTTGCTCGATACCCTTCATGCAAAGCTTTTCAACTGCTTTGCTTAGGATCTCAACTGTAGCAGCAGATGTGTTCATGCCGCCTTTTTCCTTGATAAGCTTTTTTACTTTGCTTGTTACAACCAACACTTCAGCTCCAGAACCTTCGTTTGAATCTTCCATCGAATCCTCCATCTCAGATCTCGTATATTAGATATAAAAGAGTTTCCCGAGGAAATGTCAGTCTGACAACGTTATGCCGGAGCTACGCCGCTCTGCGGCTTAATATTTCTATCAAATTTGAGCAGTTCAGCGCGTCGACCAGCCTCTTTGGGGGTGTCGTTGGGACTAATCCAGACAAAATTTCGTTGTTCGATGGGTTTTTTGTATTCAACGTCCTCAAAAGCGGGCGACCAAGTTCCAGAATTAAGATGTTCAACGGCTCCGATAATTTCATGACGAGTTCGATGAGTATGGCCATAAACGACGCGCTTAACTTTCGTTATAACTGCTGTCATCGCTAAAATTCGATCATCTGGTTCTTTATACGATGAAACCATCGACATAACTGAACGCGAATAAAATAAGAAAAAAGGGACGAATAAAGTTGCAGGAATAAATCCCCAGAATAATGAAATACCAAATGCGGCCTTCAAAACAGTAAAAATATAAAAGATAACTATAAACGCCAAAAGAATTAAAAATGCCCGATCAAGCCAAAGTTCACGCGCAATGAGAATCGGATTTGAAGATGCTGGTGGCACAATGAGTTCTTTCATCTCACGGATCATCCGAGGCTCCGCATTTGCTTTTTCTGCCATCTGCTCGACTCGGTTTTCAATCGTAAATGCATTTCTTAAAGGTGCTGCGATTCTATCTTGAATTGTTCTTTGCAACGTTAGAACGGCTCCACCAAACCAAGTGAAAACTAAAAATGGCTGAGCCTTCACCATGTATCTTAAAAAGATGCTGATGTAATCTTTTATGGACATAATATAGTTATTGTCCGTGTGCGGATTGAAAAATCCTAAGCCATTCATGATGTAACGGCAGGCAATATTTCCGAATGGAAGCTTAAGATAAATATTATTATAACCACGAACAAATGGATTTACTGGATCTTCACACTGGCAGTACGGATCATATTGGTTTCCGTGTTCAACAAGTGTGTCTTGGTTACTAATAAAGAACCACTCAACAAAACGAACTCGTTCTTGTTCTCTTGCAGATAATTTTAAATGATCTCTGATTTCAGTTTGCACATCCGGGAAGT
>JANPPO010000272.1:0-3658 GCA_031428555.1 Bdellovibrionales bacterium
CGAAACTTTAAATAATAGATCTAAACGTTTCGGGGTTAGTACATGATCAATCATCCAGCGCATCAGCTGCGGATAGATCAATCCAGCCGCACTTGAAATAACAAGAAAAAAAAGTCCCCAAAGTAATGGTTTGGTTTCGCCGCGAATGAGGGTTAAGAGGCGCGATACGGTCGTTCGATTCATAGCCAAGAATGTCTATGAATAAACAATGAAGATAAATCTAATATAACTTACGATGGGATTGCGCACGATGTTTAATAGTGCGGCGGTTTTTCGTTACCAGGGCCGACGATATCTTGAGTCGATTTTTCGAGTTCTTTATAGCGTTTAATAAACTCCGCTAGAGTTTTTTGAATTTGCTCGAGTGCAACTTGTTGTTGATAAAGAACTGTATTGAGCTCATCAGTTAGAGCTTCTTGGTGCGCAACTTTAGTTTCGATATTGATAATTCGTTCTTCAGACATGCGACAGAGTCTAAACCAAAGAGTTTAAATTTTCGCCCTTAAATCTCTAACCATGTAAAAATACTAATGATCTAGAGCAAAAAGATTCGCCTTTAGAAACCTATGTTGATAATCGGAGATACTTTAAAGAATCCCTCTTGATAAAAATTGAGCAAGCCGATTTGGATACCCGATAAATTTTGAGTCATGTTGATAAGGCCAATCTGGAAACCGCGTACTGCGCGAGCTTTATTGTAAAGTCCCACCTGAAAACCATAGATGGTCGTGCTTGGACTAATATTAGCTAAAGCCAACTGGAGTCCCGCAACGCTTGATTCAGCCGAATTATAATTGGTTACTAACGCCGCTTGAATTCCGAATACTTGGGTTTTTTGGGTATTGATATTTGCTAGACCCGCCAGTTGAAGCCCTGTGATAGTCGCCATGCCTTTTGTATAATTAAAAAGACCAGAAACAGCCGCGCCCGTAAATTTGCCAGTGGTGACGTTACCTAAGAGGCCTACGTCGATACCAGATACGTCTCTGTTAGTTCCATAAAGTAAACTAAGTCGGGCGCCCATAACATCATAACTATTTGGAGGAAATTGAATCGGACCACCAATTGCAATCGCGATTGGCGAAACAGCTGCGTTGCTGTTTAGGTTTAAAAACAAAACGAATAAGATAAGGAATACTGAAGTGTTTTTCATGCCTGTATCGTACGCAATTAGAACTAAAAACGAAAGTCAGGCCCAGCCTTTAGGCTTGCTTACTGCGAGAACCTTGTTTCACTTTTTTCTTTAAAACGGGCATTAAAGGAATGTGGGGTCTGTCTTCAGTTACAACTAAGATGGTTCCGTATTTCTTCTGGCCATTAAAACGATCAATTCCATCTAAAGCTTCCTGGCGTGTGCTCATTTCAACATAACCTACGCGGTAATCGTTTCCACGTGCTGATTTTACTTCCACTAGTGCATTAAGTACTTCGCCAACAGAACTAAACATATCGTTTAAAAGTGCAGAATCTACGAGTCCATCTAAATTTTGTACGTAAAGTTTTTTACCCACTGAGCCTCCTGAAGTTAGCTTGAGAAAAGCCAGACACTTCCAAAGGATTGAACATAAAGTTCAGAAGCTTATGAGGTGAATGAACTTAAAATCTAAGTTGTCTCATTGTAGCACAAAAGACGCATTCTACCTATAGCTGATTTAATGAAAAATGGGGCCCAGATCGCCACAGTTGGCTATTGGAACTTCTTCAGGAGTCGCATCACGAACAGAGATCGCTTCTATTTCAAATACAAGATCCTGCCCTGCAAGTGGATGATTTCCATCTAGAGTTATGGTTTCGGAATTCATATCGATGACTCTGAATAATTTTTTACGACCATCTACATTTAATGCGATCGGCAATCGGTTCTTTTTAGCAGTTTTCATCGTAGGAAAATCTTGTCTTGGCATGGTCAAAACCATTTCAGGATCATAAAAGCCATAGGCTTGGGCAGCATCCAAAGTGATTCGACGCTTTTCACCTGCTTTTAAATTTTCTAAACCTTTTGATAAGGCTACAAGTTGATCAGCCTGGGTATTATGTCCCCCAGTTAAAATATCGTGATTAAATGTCGAACTGATAACTTTTCCAAATTTATTCTTAACCGTACAATGAAACGAAACGATTTGAGCTTTCATAACGATTTCCTTTCTTGGAAACGGCCAATACAGTTCAAGGTCAGAAATTAAAAAAAGAATCAAATTACGGGTCTAAATACGAGTGACAGGACTTATAAAGAAAAGATCCATGAAACAGAAACTCTGCTGTCAGTGACTACGCCGTCCGCGACTTACCGTCTACAATACGTTATCGGCATCTTTAATCAGCCTATATAATAAAAAATCAGAAGGCGAGCATTATCTGAGCTTAAAAAGGAACTGCATGCGCCGCAACTCGGTCGGGTTGTTATCAGAAAACCAAGGATTCATCGATAAATCCTTGTAAGCGAGCTCATAAAAACTTTTTGCGTCTTCAGTTCGCTGTAGAAGCTGCAGGCACTCCGCAATCTCTAAAAACACATATCCGTTAACTCGACCAAGAATACTAAGATCATTCTTTAGTTGAGTTTGTACATCAAGAGCTTCCGCGACTCGATTTAAGCCTCGTAGCGCTCTGCCAACACACCAGCGAATCATGTATAAATCTGAAGTTTCACCATTACCGCGCGGGCGAGCTAATGCCTTATTGAAATTTTCGAGCGCTTCTTCAAAACGTCGGAAGTCAAAACAATGCCAGCCATTTAAAACATAAAGTTGTGTTAACCAAAGTTTTCCTTGTTCATCATGAGAACTTTCCGCCAACGCCAACGCCTTTTGTAACCATTCGTTCTGAGATTTTCTTGGCTGGCAAAGCGACAACATAATTGCGGCATCAACCGCGAAAAAATCTTCTTTGGTTTCAGTTGCCATATTCCATGCATCATTAAAAAAGTTTTGAGCTTTCGCTGGATTTCGAGCAAGCCACAAATGTCGACCTTCTTCTAAAGTAAGTCGAAGTTGGGTTCTCACTTTTGCTGTATCAGCGGGGCAAGTTACCAAAAGCGCTTTTGCTTTTTCTAGAGTGGCTTTTGCCTCTGTGCCTTTTTCTTGCAGATTCTGGACTCGAGCTAACTGGGTCAAGGAGCCAATTTCTTCTGCAGTCCACTCTAAATCAGGTTTTTCTGGCAATTGCTGACGAATTGTTGATTCGGTGACAGATAAATCTTCTGATGACCAGAAACCATCAATATCAGGGAATTGCTTATAGAGATCTTGGACTGTTTGTGTACGCATACAACCAGTATAGAGGGAAATGCCCCATTCTGCTAGTCCTATCATGACTTTACAGCCACTTAGACTACCTAAGTGGCTATATGAGAAGTGGCTCTACGAGACGATACATAAGAGCTGAATTAAAACTCGTAAGTCACAGTGAGATTCGCCGTGATAATAACAGGACTTGGGAAAATTTCTGTTCCTGGCTGTCGATCATCAGCTGCTTGTTTTTCAGAGCCAATTGAGTATTGACCTTCAGTCACTTTGATAACTCTTTTTAATGTTCTGCCTACAGATTCTGCAATGACAGTGGCCTTAGCCTGGGCGTCTCTCATTGCAAGCTTTAACGAATCCAGTTCGTACCGCTTTTGATCTTGTAAACCGAACTGAATATACTCAATTGAAGTTGC
>JANPPO010000273.1:0-13632 GCA_031428555.1 Bdellovibrionales bacterium
TCTTCAACAAGCTTTGCAATTAGCCGAATCAAAAAAACTAAGTCAGCAAAGACAGTGGCAAAAGCTTTTGCATTTTGAACCTCAGATGTTTGGGCTTAAGACTTATAGTCAAATTGATTCAAGCCGTTTTTTTCTTTCACCAAAGGGTTCAACCGATTTGCATGCAGAGCTCATAGCTAACATCGAAGCGATGTGGCAGGCTCCGGTGGGCCCTGAAGAAAAGACTCCTCAATGTCTTTATCCGGCTCGGTATCAATTTATTAAAAAACATTTAGCCCCCGAAGTGGCGAATTTTCCTGACCGCACCTGTCCCCGATTCGAAAAATATTTAAAAGCCTTACAGGGAAGCTCAGTTTCTTTAGTTTTTTCAAGTTTCTATTTGAACAATCCCTCTTCAGCTTTTGGGCACACTTTCATTCGGATTAACAAAACTCCAGCAGTTGATGGGAAACGCCATGAACTCTTAGACTATGGCCTGAACTACGCAGCTGAAGCTGATACTGGAAATGCTTTAATGTATGCTCTTCAAGGTTTATTCGGATTTTTTCCCGGTAAATTCACAAGCGTTCCCTATTATTACAAAGTTCGGGAATACGGACATGCCGAAGCTCGCGATCTATGGGAGTATGAGCTCAACGTGAATGCGGAAGCAGTTAATATGATGATTGCCCACGTGTGGGAACTGGGGCCTGCTTATATCGATTATTGGTATCTAACTGAAAACTGCTCGTACCACATGTTTTCGCTTCTTGAAGCTGCCGATCCTTCAATTGATATTATAACGAGTGTAAAAAAGTGGGTCATACCTTCTGACACCGTCAAAGATGCCTGGAATAAAAAAAGTCTCGTTAAAAGTTTTCACTACCGACCGGCTATCAGAACTGAGTTCTTTCATCGCTTAAAAGAATTTTCTTCAGAGGATCAGCACTATCTTAAAAACTTCCTCGAAAAAAGACAGCTTCCAGACGACTTTGGCAACCGAAGTGAAACAAATCGCCGAGATCTCCTCGATGCAAGTATTGATTACATGGATTTCAAATTTGCTAAAGAAGTGCAAAAAGATGGCTGGGAAAAAGATTTCAAAACTCAACTCCTGGTCGCAAGAAGTCAGGTCCAACTACCAACACCACCTTTGAAAATTACTCCGTCTGATAAAGAAATGCCTCACTTAGGTCACGGCTCTAGAAGATTAGGTCTTGGGTATCAAGGGACTCGAATCGGTGATGACTCTTATAGTTTTGGAATCAAGCATGCTCTTCACGACCGCGTTGATCTAATTACAGGCTATCCCGAATACGCTGCAATTTCTTTCGGAGATTTTCAATTTTCTTACTCAAGGCTTAGAGAAAGAATAGAGCTTGAAGACTTTTCTCTTTTTGAAGTGATTTCATTTTCTCCTTTATCGCTTTTTAATCGAAGTCTTTCCTGGAGAATAAAAGTCGGTGCTGAAAAATTGGAAGATGAAAATTGCATCAACTGTCATGCTGCTGTTTTAAGTGGTGGCGCTGGTTATACGTTTTCTCTTTATGACGAATCAAGAATAACTTTGTTTACCGGTTTAAGGGGTGGAGCTTACTATATTCCTGTAACCGAAAATGACCACATGATCACCGGCCTTGGACCGTCAGCGGAATTTCGCTTCCGCTGGAACGATCGGTTTATTTCAACTCTAGAAGGCTGGTATCGTCACAACTTTGAAGGCGAACACAGAAATTACCAGGAAATAAACTTTAAAACTCAGTACTCGTGGAATAAAAGCTGGGCTGTTCAGGCCTCGGGAACGGATGTTAGGTATGACCGCAAAGCGCAACTTCAATTATTCTATTTTTATTAAACTGATTGGTTTAAGTTTACTTTTATCATCTTGTTCTTCGCTTATGTATTATCCGAAGTCTCAGCAGTTCGTCGATCCCGCAAGATTTAATTTGAAACCTGAGGACGTGTATTTCAAAAATAAAGAGGGTCAGACTCTGCATGGCTGGTGGTTTCAGTCATCGACGAAAGTAGCAAAAGGAACTTGGGTCTACTTCCATGGAAACGCCGAAAACTTAACTTCCCATTTTCTGGCGCTTTCTTGGTTACCAGCAGAAGGTTATAATTATTTTATTTTTGATTATCCTGGATACGGGAAATCTGAAGGCAAACCGGATCCTTATCATAATGTGATTTCAGGTAACGCAGCTTTGGAATGGGTCAATCGAAACAAAGATCCAAACCCACTTATCGTTTATGGTCAAAGTATGGGTAGCATTATAGCTATGCGAACTGCAATCGAGATGAAAAACAAAATCCCAATTCAAATTGTGATCGCTGATGGCAGCTTTTCTTCTTTCCAAAGAATCGCACGAAAAAAATTAGCTCAGCATTGGCTTACTTGGATTGCTCAACCTTTTGTGTATGTACTCTTAAGCGATCGCTGGGCTCCTGACGTCGAAGAACTGTCACCGACTCCTCTACTTGTCCTGCATGGGGAAAATGACTTCGTCATCGAGCTCGAGCACGGTAAAAGAGTTTATCAAGATGCACGAGAGCCTAAGGCCTACTTATCACTACCAGAAGGTGGACATGGGAACTTGTTCTGGGTGGCAGGTAAAGGCTTTAGGAAGACTGTGCTTGATCAGATTCAAACGATGACTCAAAATAAGAAAGAGTGATCTCAAAAAATCTGTCTCTCTTCGAGAATGTGCCCGTCGATCTCTTATGCACTCACTTAATGCGGGTCGAATACTCTAATCATCTAAACAAATTAATAAGTTAGATCTGCAAACAATCAACAATTAAATAACTTTTAGACATTACCGTGAATGTACGCGCTTACAAATCAAAATTACTGGGTTTTGGCTGGTATAGAACTTGAAGTATCCTACTATATCGGGGGTCATCGTGAAGTCTCATATTAAGAAATCTATTTTAGTTTTAATTGGTAGTTTGTTTCTAATGGTCGCGTTTCAAAACTGTGGTCAAGCTGGTAGCGTCACTGAAAATGCACCTGACTTTTCAAAAATAACAGATCCATTAGTTGTGGATGTTGTTAATGAAATCGAGAATCAAGAAATTCAAGAACAAGAACAAATAAAAGAAGAAATCGCTAAAGAAGAAGATAAACCAGAAGAAGTTGTTGCAGACGAAGTAAAAGAAATCGTCGTAGCTGAAGAAGAGAAAAAAGAAGAGGCAGTAGTTGCCGAAGAAGAAAAGAAAGAAGAAGTTGTTGCAGACGAAGTCAAGCAAGTTATTGTTGATGACAGCAAGGAAGAAACTCAAATTGTTGTAGTAGATGATTCAGTAGAAAATGAACAGCCAGCTACACCAATCGAGCAAGTTTTAGAAGACTACTCTTGTGATGATAACAAAGGCAAAGCTAACGAGAAAAAAGTTTTAGTATGTCACTATCCTCCAGGAAATGCGGCAGCTAGACATGAAATCTGTATCAGCAAGAATGCACTGAAGGCTCACCAAAGCCATGGTCATAGCTCTGCTGATCACCAAGATCACCTTGGTAAATGCGTAGCTGGACAATAAAAACTACTTTATACTAATCGCCGGTAACCTGAATATTTATTAGATTCTAAAATTTTATTAGACCCGATAAAAAAGCCCGAATAAAGTCGGGCTTTTTCTTTTGCGCACACTTGCGCTAAGGTCATTTATTTTGAATTTTCTCTTCATTCAATTAGAATATCGAAATGATAAAACAGTTTTCTGGAATCATTTCGATCTTCTTTTTTTCAACTTTTCTGTGGGCACAAGATTGGCGAACTGCTGACCGCAGCTCGATCGGAATTGCCCCGCTACCGAGTGAGGAACCCAAAGCGATTGTTCAGGTCTATGTTGCACGCGCCTTCGCCTGGCGAGGTTATTTCGGAGTGCATCCTTGGGTCGCTGTCAAAGCCGCCAATGCCACAAGCTATGATGTTTATGAAGTTGTCGGCTTCCGTAGATCTGAAGGCTACCCAGTTGTCCGCAATACTCAACGAGCGCCCGATAGTCGCTGGTTTGGAAATGATCCCGATTTGATTTTTGATTTGCGGGGTGAGGCTGCAGCAGAAATGATTCCGAAAATTGAAAAAGCCATCGCATCTTATCCGTATTTACAGTCCTACCGTCTTTGGCCGGGACCTAATAGTAATACTTTTATCGCCCACGTTATTCGTAACACTCCAGGAATGACAGTTGAACTACCACCACACGCGATTGGCAAAGATTGGATTAACGATGGTGATTTAGTGGGATTATCTGAAAGTGGGACAGGAATTCAACTTTCGATCTTTGGTCTTTTCGGTTTCACATTAGGATTAGCAGAGGGAATTGAGATCAATTTATTAGGAATGACTTTTGGAATCGATATCTTAAGACCTGCTCTTAAATTGCCATTTGTTGGGCGCCTCGGGTTTCGCGACAAACCTGTTTTTAATCCGAAAATTAAAGATAATAAAAAATCTATAGAAGATTCGAAATCTTTTAAAATGGATTTTTAGACTAAGTTACATCGATTAAAAGAATCTTTTTCTTTTTAAATGACCAATGAACGTTCTCGGATATTGGTTTTCGCTCAAGTTTGTTTTTAATTCTTAAGAGCATGGGATCTTTTGTTCCCACCAAGCTTCTTAACAGCGCGGCCTTGGCTTCGACCGCCTCCGGAATGCTAAGTGATTCTTTGAGGGGCTTCGAAGTTGGATCAAATTCTCTGATGATCCAGTCTGTACCTTTGTCATGAACTTTCACGACTGCTAAATTTTTACTGAGTTTAGGGTCGCTATCTATTTTTTTACCGACATCCTCAAGATACTGAACACCTTTCCATGGATCGGGTGCTTTTGTAAAAAAACGCTTCAACGCTACGTCAGGTTTATGATCGGCTAGAAAAATTTGACCTTCACTACCCTGCATCTGCGGGTTAAAGGAGATTTGATCATTTCCTCTGAAGCTGCTTAGCACCTGTTGAAATTCGGGATCATTTTCCGAATCAAATCTCTTCCAGGTTTTTTGCTGAACTTTCGAAAGACTTTTCACCGGTAATACTTTAACGCTTGAAGAACTTTCCGATGTCACATTCGAAGTCGAAGCTGGATTTGCACTGTCATTTGCGTTTGCCATATCACCGCTGCTGACATCTCTCGGTTTGCCTGGAACTGTAGCTGAAGATGGGGAACTAGCCGCTGACGAAACTTCGATTTCAGATTGGCTGTTGCGGCCTGAGGAGGCTTGTCTTGATAAACCGGTTGAGGTTGGTGCACTTTTTACTGACTGAATAAGGCTTTGTTCTACGATTCCAAACTGAGCTAATTTTTTAACAAGAGCTTTCGACGCAACTCCACCTGCCAAGGTCGCAGCTGTTTGTGCGACAACAGAACATGTTAATTCTGCCTTTGCTTCTGGAGTATAACAATTCCATCGTGCCCCCAAACCCGCAATGATACTTTTAATGGCCTGGGCAGCTGGTGAATCTTCACTACCAGGAGCAATCTCTCCTCGTGCAACCAAAGGACCTATTCGAGCCTGATAGAGACGCAACTTGGTCCGAGAATAATTTCGAATTTCAGAACAGGTCCAATTATTTATTGCAGCAGCTTTAACTTCATCAGGCACCCGGTACTCTTTAAAGCGATCCGGAATGTCAGAATTAAACATTTCGATGAGCTTCTGCTTTTCACCGTTCTTGTTTTCAAAACAGTTCTTATCCATATCATCAGTTAAGGCTTTTGCTATGCCACCCGGAATGGAAATAAGTGATTCAACTAAATCTACAGCTCCCTGCTTAACACCACTCAGACATGAAGCTGCTACACTTCGGTCACTTTCATATTTGCAAGCCTCTTCCATTGAACAATTCACAAATCGATTTTTAATTTCTTGATGTTCTCTTCGTGCGGACTCCATCGAAAGCTCTGGATCAATTTTTTTGAAAGCAGACTCTTTGAGCTCCGTGCACTTATCCTGCATAGTTGCTGGATAATGAACATTGCATAAGGCTTCAAATGTATTTTTAATTGTTTCTTGGTTGGTATTTAAATTTTTGCAAGAGTTTGAGGTATTTGGAATAACTTTGCAGCTTTGGCTTCGCAACTCATTCAGTCCATTTGCTGAAGACCCAGCAGAAAATAAAAATAAAGTAAGAAAAACACACTGTTTCACTCTTTGTTTATCGGGAAAAATAGAGGAATTCCTGAGTCTGAAATTTTGACTTACAAGACTATGGTCCAAAGAAACTAGACTCGTTATTCTGATTCTTTTATGGGTAAATATGATTAAGACTAATTTTTGAAAGGTTACTCTGAATGAAAATAATTTCGGTCATGCTTTGCCTTGTCATAGCCTTTTCGTCTTATGCGACATCCTCTACCTCCGTTAAAATTGGCTATCAAGAACTTCCCCATTTTTTAGATTTTGTTTACACAACTAGCCGAAGTACCGGCGAAATATTAAATCGTTTACCCATTCCCAGAAGAGACAAAATGCAAGCAGCCCGCTGGATGAGTGATCATAAGGTCAATCAGTTCGTTCTTCCTACCGCATCTATCGTAATGAAGGGGAATGGATTGTCGGTCAGCTTTGATAACAGCGACGCAAAGTTATTATTCAACACTGATAAAAAAGATTTTTTTCTCAACAGTAAAAAGTTTGTCATTCCTGCTCAAGCTGATTTTAATTCTATTGTCTCGATCATGGAAAATCGTCTTTCCGCAGAAAGCTCATCACTCTTACGATTGCTGGTGATTGAAAAAGCCCATGCAAATATTGTGACGCTTGGCATGTTAGCCGCATTTGTCGTCACAATTCATCACACAACTGTCTGTAAACCTGGTGATATTTTATGTTTTAAGGAAGATACAAAAGCAAAACTAGCTGCAAACGAAAAGAAAATTGCAGAATCAGGAGCATCTGACGCCGCTGTATTTTTCGCGCTTTTAGCACCAAGAGATTTCGAGTGCGATGGTAGAAAAGTAAAGCGCTTTCATGGTGACTTAAGCTCTGGAGAAAAAGTCTTCAAACTACAGGAAAAATTTCTCAAGAAACGTGCAGATGCAAAAACAACAGAAGCTAAAAAAATTATCGAAATGAACTTCATATCTGATAAGGCAAAAATCTCCGCACGTGAAATAAGCTTTGAATACGAAAAAGAAAATCTTGTAGGTTTTAACTTAGGCGATCCTGTTTGCAAATTTTCAATAGATGCGAAGGGAATCGTAACTTCACCTGACACATCACCGGAATGTGCAGCGTTACGGGTTAATGCGAATCGCTACAAGGACAATAAACATCCAGATTATGAAACATTTCTATTTAGCTTGGGATTCCCTCTTAAGCAATCCGAGGATTGCTGCAGATCCAAGTGCCAAGCTCAAGTTAAGAAGTTGATCGAACAGCATAAACCGATCACTTTGCCAGCAACAGGTTCTACGCAAAAAGCTTCTGAAGCAGACGCTCGTAAGTAGACTTTTAAACCCCTTTTTATGATCACACAAATAATTCACGAAAAAAAAGAGAGGCTGTGAAAGCCTCTCTTTTCGTTTCAATATTTCATATAAATAAATATGTTCAAACGTTACTTAAGGCGCTTGAGTCACAGCGTTTTGGTCTAATGAAACCATAGTCTGTGAATAAATCTGACCTAACATTGTTGCACCCGTTTGAAGACTGACTGCAGTTTTAGCTAGAATCACTCCTTCAAAATGTGAATTTGTTCCGATCGTTACTCGGCCAGCGACCTGCCAGTAAACGTTTTTAGCTAATGCTCCACCAGTTAAGATAACTTGTTTTGCAGCTGCCATTGTTAAATCACCAGAGATTTGAAATATCCAAACATCAGTTGGTCCGCCATTGATTGTGACATCAGTTGGAATCGTAACTGTATTTGTCCATTTATAAAGACCTGGAGCTAATGTTAAGCCGCCGATAATTCCAGTCGCAAGTTCATTAAAATCAGGATTCGATCTTGAAGCTGCATCTAAATAAGAGCGCTCCATGCTGCCAATCGCAGAAGTTAAATTCGATGGAGTTGGTACTGCGTAGTTTGCAGCATAAACTCTTCCGCCACCAACAACTTGAGTTGAAGTCGAAAAAACATTTGTAGCATCAGCAACTAATGAAAATCCAGTGATGTAGCTTGCGGCTGCGGGACTTACTCCGATATTACCAGTGATGCTTGAGCCTGGAACATTTGAAATTCCTGTTTTAGCTAAGATGACATAATTTCCAGAAGAACCAGCATCGCTTGGATCTGTTGCTCCACCTGAAGTTGAAAGACTCACATTCGCTGGGCCATCGCCAAACGGATTTTGTGGATTGTTGATACCTGTAATAGAACCACCACCACTACTGCCTGCACAACCAAGTGCAAAGATAAGAGGAAGAACTGCAGCAATAGAGATCACTTTCGGAGTGATCGTTAAGAAATGTTGAACTGTTGTCATGGGACCCTTTAGTTTTCTAAGCCAGAACATCCGACCTAGAACAACAGTATACCATAAGCTTTTTTTATAGATATGCTAAGAAACGCTTATGCATGACTCAAACTACTTAAGCAAAAGATAAGCTGTAATCGATTGGCGCCGATTTCTAATCGTGCTCCGACGATCGACCGTCTCAGAATGAAACACATAAATTAAAATTGTTTAAAAGTTTTTCGAAATTCAAAACATTTTTTTGAGGACGCCTGCAACACTTGATAAGGGAATCAAAAAATGAAAGCACTAGTTCATGAGATATTGCTGATAGCCTCGTTTAATTTTGCTGCCTTTTTTAGCCGTGTTCGCCATATCCTGCCCACACTGCCCACGTAAAATAGCTTCCATATAGCCGATTGAGGCAATCATTGAGTCAAAATAATCGATCGTATCAGCAGATAAGATCAGTCTTTGCTCTGGGTTTTGTCTCATAAAATCTTTATAGAAATGGCTTCTTGAATAACAAGAAAAAAGTCCAACAACAAAACCCGGATTGGGATTTCTGCTGATTGCTTCAAGCGTTTTTCTAATTCCAGGCTTCTCGACTTGATAATAGTTTTTATAATCCGTTTTGTTATACTTATTTAAAATAGGTGGTCTAAAATCAGGTCCGCCACCATCTCGAGAGTGCCCGTTATAAAAAACCACATCAGCTTCTTCAAGACCACCGAAATAATTTTCTTCTGATTGATCGATGAAGAATCGTTGTTTATTCGCCTGCTGACCTATGTTTTGAGAGTAAGATTCAGATACAGACCCTTGAGTCATCGTAATTCGCACCAACACTTGTTCGCCTTGAATTTCCATTTCTTTTTCAAAAATCATTTTACCCATGCGCTGATCACCACTAGCTTGAAATTCACATAGGCGCATATTTCTGTAAGTACATCTTCCAGCTAAGACCTGACGAAGAGATTCAAATGCCACGATATCCATACTCGGAGAAATTCCGTAATTGATTCCATTCCATCGTAACTGCTTACCTTGAGAGTCATCGAAATATCCAAACGCATAGCGAATATCGAGTATTCCGTCTTTTAGCATCGGTCGGTACATCGGCTCACATTGAGAAGATCCCTCTGCTCGGGAACCACTTTGCATATCTCTGATGTAGGCTTTGATCGTTTGTGGAAGATAAATGTCGTAATCAAAAATCGCAGCAGAGGCTGGACCATTCAATGCAAATAGAAAAACAAATAACCCAACGACTTTCATTTTTAGTACCCCTTCATAGTTTCTAAAATCCATCTTGCTGCAGGCGCAACTTTCGTTACACTTCCAGCACTCTTACAAGTCATTATTCCCGAGCCATCTGCCTTAGGGATTCCACCACCTGAATTAACACCGATCTGTTTGAAATCGCCGTTTCGGTTCACGATAAACTGAGGACCACCGGAATCACCCTGGCACAAGTAAGTCGGCACTTTAGGATTTGCCTCAGTCATATAATGTTTTGGATATTGACGATAGTCGTGACTTGATATCTGAAGTGTTGCGTATCTTAGAACTCCGCTCGAGAAAGATCCATTTTCGTTTTTCTTGCCGGTGTAATCGACACTGCGTCCGTAACCATAAACTTCAACAGCTCGATTCTTGTAGGATGCCGATGTGTCTTGGTCTATGGGGACAGGCTGGATATCAACTGGTAATTTGCCGTCAAAGAAAGCCAAGGCGATATCGTTTTGTAAAACTTCAGGCTTTCTTTTGTTATAGGGAATGTATCCTGGATGACTTTCAACGCGAGTTCCGGGGAAAGCTCTTTGGAAGCTTCCACCATCTTGAAAACTATCTAACACGATTGAAAAAGAAGTAATTCCAGGAACAAGATTTTCATCAAAACAATGAGCTGCTGTTAGAACCACATTTCGAGCAATCACGGTACCCGTACAAACTGCAGCCGGATAATCTCCGCGCATCATCTCGACCATCACGACGCCTCGAGATGGGCCCTGGGGATCACGCTCGCGAAGCATTCGCCCGCCCAACATTGCATTCGAAGTTTGAGCCAGTATCAGGATGGTAACAGCAAGTTTTGAATGATTCATTAAGCTTTGCAAAATGGTGAACCTCGAGTGGAATGTTTGAGTCGAGGGATTCTAATCCAATTGCGCCCAATAGTGTTGAGCAAAAATAGGCTTAGAAAAATTGTTAAACGGCTCTAAAATTTAGTCACAGTTTAAATCGGAAATATTAAGATTTTTCCATATTTTGAGTGAAAGTTTGGTCAATCTTGTGTACTTCAAGACCTGAAATCAATTAGGAGTCTTTAAATGAAACCTTTCCAGAATTTAACATCATGCCTATTTTCGTCTTTTCTAGTCTCTTTTACTCTGTCACTAGCTCCGATCGCGGGTTACGCGACTCAGCCCACTTCTGGGAAATCGCTCGAGGGCTATGAAACTTTGGACATGAATCAGTTCAAAGGCTTAAACGGTGCTGCTTTAAAATCAGGTTCAAAGTTTAAAGCGACGTGTGCTTTCAGCACAGGGGAAGCAATCCCCGAAACTGACCCACGCTTCAACGATTGTATGGCCAAATCCGCTATGGAAATGAAACATCGGAAAGCAACAGGTGAAAACCAAACGCCTTTCCCAACTCCAGGATCTGGTGTGAAGTTCGGAACTGATAATTAAACTATATGGAAAAATCAGCCAGCTCTGAACTCCGAATTCGAAAAGCAGCGAAAGCCGATGTCCACACTATCTTGAAATTTATCCGTGAACTTGCCGAGTTTGAAAAGCTATCTCACGAAGTTGTTGTGACCGAAAAAATTCTAGAAAATTCACTTTTCGGTTCGGAATTTAATTCCGCCGAAGTTCTCATTGGTGAAACATTTCATGAGCCAGTTTGTTTTGCTCTTTTTTTTCATAATTACTCGACCTTCTTGGGTCAGCCTGGAATTTATCTCGAAGATTTGTACGTCACACCTACCCACCGATCAAAAGGTTTTGGTGCGGCCATGCTTTCCTATATCGCTCAACTAGCTGTTGAGCGAAACTGCGGTCGCTTTGAATGGTCTGTTTTAGACTGGAATGAAGACGCCATTCGTTTTTATAAACAATTAGGTGCAAAGCCTATGAGTGATTGGACAACTTTTAGGCTAACTGGTGATGAATTGTTCAAGTTAGCAAATCTTAAATCTTCATCTTAATTCTGCAAAAAAATAACAAGGACCACCCCTCAGATTTCTTAACTACTTTTAGGTTTGTTCCACTCTTTTTTTATAGAGATTCATAATCGGCAAGCCCGAGATTCCGTGAATAAAAATAGAGGCAACAACGGTGCAGTAAACGATGATTGCAACTCGTTGTGCGAGTTCTCCCGAAAACCCATGCGTAAAGGCATAGGTCAGATAATAAATTGAACCTATGCCCCGAATTCCAAACCAAGCAATTAGGGGTCTTCGCAACGTGCCCATTGGCATACCGACAAGTCCTACAAACACCGATATCGGCCGAATCAAAAGAAACAAAGCCGGGATAATTAAAAGATCCCAAGTTTCAAAAAACTTCATTTGAAACATAGTTCCTAAAAGAACCACGGACACCACTTCCCCGACTCTTTCAAGCTGCTCGGTAAAAGAACGAACACCCTTTGCCATTGTCGCGTTTTCAGAAACAGAAGAAGGCAATCCTTCTTCTTTCGTCTCTTTACCAATTTTTCTCATCGAGAGTCCGGCCGCAAACACTGCAAGGAAGCCATAAGACCCAATAATATGGGCACATCCATAGGAAAGCGCGATCAATCCAATTGCCAGGAAGTCATCTAAGATAACGGTCTCTTCATTTTTTTTGCGTAGATAAATAACGAGTCTCGATACCAAATGGCCCAAAGCCCAACCCACTGCAAGACCAGCAAACGTTGCCCAAAGGCCATCTTTCACGAACCACTTGATGCCGCTGTCCCCAATTTCATGTAGGCCCATGAGTGCCAAGCCCAACATAACAAATGGAAAAGCGGTTCCATCATTTAATCCTGCTTCACCTGTCAGACTAAAACGAAGTTTGTCACGATCCTCTGGATGCTTAACTTGAACACCTGATGCTAAGACCGGATCCGTCGGAGCTAAAATCGCCCCTATTAAAACGGAAACACCAATTGGAAGTTTTAGAAAATAATATCCAAAAACAGTGATAAGCCCCACGGTAACAGCCATGGAAATTGTCGCAAGCCTCAGTGTGGGGCTCCAGAAAAGCCTATTAAATGGGAGTCGAAGTTTAAGTCCGGCTACAAACAGCGAAATGAGAACAACAATCTCAGTTACCCTTTCAAAAAATGCAGCATCTCTAATTAAGTCAGCCTCAACAATATACAGTCCGTATGGTCCAATCAGAATTCCAAAAAGAAAATAAATGATGGAGGTCGTAACCGGAAGTTTTCCAAAGTAAGAACTTGATAGCGCCATCAACATCAAAATAACGCCCAATACTAAATACCAAACTACGGCAACATCCATGCGCCCATGCTAATTCGAAGCACAGTTATTCCACAAGAACATTGAAAATAAAAATCGAGAATCACCTCACTTTGACAATGTGGAATAATAGGAAACTTTTGTATGACAATATTTTTCCCGCCATAGCACAAATTTTATTTAATTTGTCTGAATGTTGCCACAGTTCAAAGAGATCTTGAAAAAACTTATTTTCAAATCATTTTCGTTTGCTACCATCTAAAAAAATTTTATCACAGGAGGTTTCATGAAAAAATGTATTTTGGTTTCTTCGATTCTATCGCTTATGGTTGCTTGTTCGAGCAACAGTGATAGCTCAGGTAGCGTTAATCCGGCTCAAGTTGCTGATACCGGCACGCAGGCCGATCTAAACGGAACATGGTCACAAGCATGCCAAGCCGGCGCGTTTACAGGCGCTGGATTTTCGGCAATGGCAGGAACGGGTTCAGGCGCAACTCCTGATGCAGGAGCTGGCACGGGAGCAGGCCCTGGTGTCGACGCTGAAGTTGATGCAAATGCTGGGGTAGCGGCTGCAACTCAAAATTTTCTGCACGTACGTAATGATGAGATGACGATGGTCACTCGTGCTTATCAAGCGGCAGATTGCACAGGCGAAGCATTAGCTGAAGCACGTGTTGAATTTGATTATTCAATTCAAGAATACATGGCAGCACAAAATAACAACGCAGATATGCGCTTACAATCAGCTAACTTGGTGATGAAATCACAAGAAGC
>JANPPO010000274.1:0-5479 GCA_031428555.1 Bdellovibrionales bacterium
CTTTTCTTTTTGAGAGCCGGACTTTTCTAAAAGCTGCAATTGAGGACCTAGGTGTAGTTGAAGCCTTTAAGTTTTTTCTATTAATATACCTGCATTCGAATTTTCTTAAAAATAATTTAAGTGACAAGGCATTTGATCGAATTCTTAAAATAGCGTTAGGTAAAAATAAAAAAGCATTAGGCGCAAAAGAAATTAAAAATTTAAAAGCTCTTTCAAAAATCCCATTCACATTAGACTTGCGATTCCGCACGACGACAACGGGACTTCATTTAAGATTGTCGGGAATTGATAAAAATATTTCGGAACTTTTCGACTTTGACCTGATTAGTTTCATTGAAAATAGCGACAGTCTTTTAACTTGTGTAGAAGAGCTAGCTAAATTAGTTTTTAAGAAATAAATTAAGCTTTTTCAGGAGCTTTTCGAAGTGTTAACTTCAGTAGCCCGTGTTCAATCATCAAATTGGGAACAGTGCCAAGGCGGCTTCTATACCTATAAGCAAATTCGGACTCATTTTGTAGACTAAAAAGAGTACTTACTTTTTCTTCGACTTCAGTTAGTTGTCTTTCTAGAATTGGTTCTTTTTGAAAATAGATTTCATCAACATAGGCCATAAGTTGGCTCATGGTTCGAAGCCAGGCTAAATCTGGATCATTTAGGAGTGCATTAAGGCGTTCAGCAGGGGGAATCACTTTGTTGGCTGCTAGTTCCCGAGCTTCCATTTCGTCTTCCAGTAATAGCTTATGAATTTTCATCATAGCTCCAGAAATCTTCCCTAAATTTTCCCGATAGTTTTCTGTTGAATCCATAAAGCCCTCAAGTCCTATTCAAAAAGAAATGGGCTTAATTCTCAAGCTATTTTTTAGGAAGATGTGAAACAAAGTCATTGTTAGAGCACTATCTACCTAAAAAGATTGCAACTTATAGCTTCCGAGAGATAAAAGTGGTTCAGTCTTTTTTAATGTTTTGAAACGGAGTTTTCTTGAGTTCCATTATTCTGATCGGTGACCAGCGTGTTAAAGATATTCCTGTTAAAGATAATAAAGAACCCATGGTCGATTTCTTTAAGGAATTTAATAAACTTCGTTTTGATTTAAAGCGCCTCAATGTTCAAAAGCAGTCTCCTTCAATCACATGGGGCAGGAAAGAAGTAGGGCGCAGACTTCTTGAAGCTGAGCCCAATCTACCTACGGGAATTCGTTTTTTAATGAAAGAGTGCTATCGCCCAATGGTTGTTCAAAAGGCAAATTGGGACCATTACTATGGGTTTCTTCAAAATAAATATCCTGAATGGACCGAAGTTCAGCTTTATGAAGAGTGTTCGAAATTTAATGCACCTTTAGATGTCGCACCTCATACTACGGGTGGTGCTTTTGACCTCACTTTAATGGATAAAAATGGTGAAGTATTGGATATGGGGACTGAAGTGAATGCGTCTCCATTGAAGTCAGAATACGCGACTTATACTTCGGCTAAGAATATCTCGAAGTGGGCAAAAAAGAATCGCGCGCTTTTAAGCGAGGTGCTTACTGGGGCGGGTTTCGTAAACTATCCTACCGAGTGGTGGCATTGGTCATACGGAGATAAGTACTGGGCGCTGCAAACGCAAGCTCCAGCAGCTATCTACGGGACTGTTGATATCTTCTAAGAGAGAGAGAATTTAATTTGAAACACTTAAGACTGATTCGTTCGAGCTTTAAGCTGATTCTCATTTCTTCAACTCTTATTTTCTCTGCCTGTGCTTCTAAGCCTAAAGCAGTTTTTCCAGTACCGGTTGAGACTCCGCCTCCTGAAATCGTAACACAGCAGCCTTATGCTGAACCTAAAATTGATTACGATGGCCTTCACACTTATTTAAAAATGGATCGACCATCAGAGCGCTTAGGATATGTTGAAAAAGCATTTCCAACTTGCGATGTGGGCTACGGCTATTATTCCAACAAAAATTGTAGAAGAGATTATTTTGTTTCGATTCATTTCCAACTGATGTGTCGAGATTCAAATGAAGATAGTTACACTGAAGCGTTAACCGCAGCAGATATGCAGCCGCTTAAAGGCCGAACAGTTAATTGGAGTTTAAATAAAGCAGGCGGGACCATCACGTTAGATAATAGCGGGCATGGGCAGATCAAAACGACTGCGCGCGGTACGCAAAAATCAGGACGCTTAAAGCTCAATATTGATAATGATAATCTCTACGTAAAAGCAGGAGAGATTAATAAGATTGTGACGCCCTCAAACTGGTGCAATTAGAAAATCTCACGTTCGCTTCATAAATTGATTAGAACGCGCTGCAGGTCCAGAAAATCTGAAGGTGCGGTTGACTGCCTGGCATATGTAAATAATATGTAAAAACTATGAAGTTTAAGGCATTGCCCCCTAAATATTATCTCACGCACTTCTTCGAACTACTCGATACCTTGGATTGCTTTTACCAAGCTGTAATTGATCAAGAACATTTAGCATTTATCGATGATTTTAGAAAATTATCCGAGGAAGCTCAATGTGTGTATGTTCGAATGGTTAATCGTAAAGGTAATTTATTTTCTCGAAATTCATTTGATCGCTATAAAGAAATTAAAAATCCTAAAATTGCAGTTTCGGAACTTGAGACTAAGGGTTTCGCGACAAAGGGAATTGAAAACGACAAACTCGGTGCACTGCAGTTTTTAACTAAACCTCAAACAGTTAAATGGCTTTCATTATGTGGAATAAAAGCTAAGTCCTCAGATTCTAGAGAAGACCTTTTTACTTTAGCTAAAGCGAACTTAAATAACTTAGATGTGGGATTAATTCCTGATTCTGACGAATTTATTACACAGGCAAGAGCTTCGGAACTGGAATATTTGCTGTTTCTTTATTTTGGGAAAATTCAAAGGGGACTTAATCTTTATACCTTAAGAGATTTGGGAATTAGAAAAACCAATGAAACGAAAGTTTTCTTAAGACCACGCTATGTTGATAAAGATGAAGCGAAGACAGAGTACTTTTTTTCTAAGACATTGGACCGAATTGATTTGATTGAAGCAATCGATGAAATCCACAGCTTAATCCACAGTTGTGCGCAACTCAAAAATTTAAGAACCTCTGCTATAAATTTGAAAAACGATTTGTTTATGTTCTTAGCTGAAAAAGTAGAGACTGAAGATTCTGAATTTGCTCTTTCACTACTAGCAGAGTGTAACTCACATCCCGCGCGCGAACGACGTTGTCGAATTCTGTTTAAAACGCAGAAGAAAGATCAATGTAAAGAGTTGCTCAGTGAAATGTGCCAACTTCCCTACAGTGATGAAGAACTACTATTTGCTGAAGATTTTTTATGCCGTAAATTCGAAAAGAAAAAAGTTGGTTATCTAACTGAAGCTTTGAAGAATGCAAAAGAAATTCCTTTAAGCGATGTGTACTTCAAAAAGCCCGAACGAGGCATCCGGGATTTATATAGATCGCAAGGGCACCGGGCTCACTTTACTGAAAATTATTTGTGGACGGGATTGTTTGGGCTTTTGTTCTGGGAAGAATTATTTGAAAAGGATACTTCGGCACTTTTTAACCCATTCGACCGCACCCCGGCTGATTTGGTTAGCTCTGATTTTTATGATCGAAACATCGACTCGCTCGAAAAAAAGCTTGAAATGCTAGCTCGGCCGAAAGAAGCAGAATTGTTTCTTTTGAAGATGCTTAGTTTTCATCACGGTAAATTAAATGATTTATTCCGGTGGCATCCAAATTTAATTCGAACAGCAATCGATTTTTTAAAAGCTTCTGAAAATAAAAATGTTGCCCATGTTTTAAGAACTATGGCTAAGAATTATCAGAATCATCACACTGGTTATCCAGACTTGATGATTATTAAGGATAACGTCGTAAGCTTTATCGAAGTAAAAGCTGAAGGTGATAGCTTAAGATCGAAACAATTATCTAAAATTAGATTACTTTCTGAAGCTGGTTTTGAAGTCGAAATATTAAAAGTAAAGTGGGAAACAGATCCTAATCAAATTTATGTGGTCGTTGATCTTGAAACTACAGGTGGATCTTCGCAGTTTAACCGCATAACAGAAATCGGTGCCGTAAAAGTACAAGGCGGGGAAATCATCGAAGAGTTTCAAACCCTCGTAAATCCTGGGAGATCAATTCCGCAGAACATCACACAAATAACGGGAATCACAAATGACATGGTTGCGAATGCACCGCGATTTTCTGAAGTTTCTGAAAAGTTCGATGAATTTACGAAAAATGCAATTTTTGTCGCGCATAATGCACGATTTGATTATGGTTTCATTCAACAAGAATTTTTGCGTCTTGGCGAAAACTATGTGAGACCTCAAATGTGCACCGTGCAAGCGATGCGTAAAAATTTTCCAGGCCTTCAGTCTTATAGTTTAAAAAATTTAACACAGCATTTTATGATTTCTCTCGATCAACATCACCGTGCGCTATGTGATGCTAAAGCTGCGGCAGAACTTTTATTTCTAATAAATGGCAAAAGAACACCGAATCCAGATAAGGTTATAAATAAACTTGCGCAACGTGAAATGGCTCGATAATTTCATATCTAATCGCAAACCATCGGAGATATACCATGTCTGAAGATATGAAAGCTGAGCTTGATAGACTTAGAGCTGAAAACGAAACTTTAAAGAATAAAACTTCTGCAAAAGGTACTCTATCAATGAAAGTCAGTGAAAAGGGAGCCTTGTCTATTTACGGTATGGGCCGATTTCCTGTTACTTTATATAAAGAACAGTGGCTTAAGCTTTTAGGAATCACAGAGGATATCAAAAAGTTTATCGCTGACAACGACGAAAGACTTAAAACTAAAGAGTAAACTGCTGAAAATGTTTGCAGAAACGGGCGGACTCTTTTATTGTCCGACCCGTGAAACCCTCTTTTTATCAACATTCTTACCAAGATCTGGAATCGCTATTCGCTTTAAACGCCTTACCGGTCAGTAGCGCCAGTCACTTATTTAATTGGTACTATAAAAAAAACCAACGAGAATCCTGCGATCTCTTTCATCTTTCAAAAAAAGCTAAATCGTACATTGAAGAAAATTTTAGTTTCGAATTGCCACTTATTGATTCGATAAAAGAATCAGACGACAAGACAGTAAAATTTTTATTTAAGTTGAATGATGGATTCAAAGTCGAAACAGTTTTAATTCCGTTTCAAAATAAATATACGGTTTGTTTGTCGTCTCAAGTTGGTTGCGCGATGAATTGCGCTTTCTGTTTTACAGGTAAGCAGGGTTTTACTCGACATCTCTCGACTGAAGAAATTGTAGGGCAATTTTTGCAAGTGCAAACCTGGCTTTCGACGTATAGACCTGAAGATGATCGCATCTTAAATATCGTCTATATGGGACAAGGAGAGCCGTTACATAATTTTGATTCAGTTAAAAAATCAGCAGAGATTTTTATTTCCCAATTTGGACTTAGCTTAGCTGACCATAAGATCACAATTTCGACATCTGGATACTTGCCA
>JANPPO010000275.1:0-3561 GCA_031428555.1 Bdellovibrionales bacterium
CGCTGAGACTTATCTCTTGCTAAAGACTTGTTCACGATATTTTCAAGCTCTGTTGGAATGCTTGGATTAATTTTTCTGATTGAAGGAATTTGGCACTCGCGAATTTTTCTTAAAATCGCAGCTTCACTGTTTGATGTAAACAAACGATCGTGCGCGAGGAGTTCCCAAAGAATAATACCAAGAGAAAACAAATCTGTTCTTGAATCGATTGATTGTCCGTCAGCTTGCTCGGGACTCATGTAACCGAATTTTCCCTTTAGAGTTCCAGTTTTGGTTTGCTCTAATTGCGTTTCAGCTTTCGCAATACCGAAATCGATTACTTTGACTTCGCCTTCGTAGCTGACCATGATGTTTTGTGGACTCATGTCTCGGTGAACAAGGTTTAAAGGTTTTCCAGTCGTGCCATCAATCAGTCGGTGAGCGTGGTCAATACCTGCGGCTACTTCCTTCATCATGTAAACTATTTGCTCGATTGAAAATTGCTGATTTCGTTTTTTGAGTTCATTTAGAACTTGGCGTAAGTTACGTCCTTCGACGTATTCCATCACAAGATAGAACTGACTTCTCTCAATACCGAAATCATAAATTGAGACAACGCTTCCGTGATTCAAGTTAACAGCAATTTTTGCTTCTTCCTTGAACATGTCGATAAAGTCTTTGTTGTCAGAGTACTGAGGAAGGATACGTTTCACCGCAAGGAATTTATTAACGCCGCTAGCGCCTAATGACTTCGCAAGAAATACCTCGGCCATACCACCGCTGGCTAATTTTTCGAGCAGAATGTATTTGCCGAACTGTTCAAAATTTTGCGACATGAAAAGATTCCATTTCATTATAAATATCGGTAAGGTTTGGGGAAACCTTGAAAAATTAAGAGGTAAATATGAAATGGGTTGGACTGACCGGAGGTCTAGGTACCGGTAAAACCACCGTAAGTCAGATGCTGATTAAGCGGGGCATCTCTGTAATCGATGCTGATCGGGTTGCGCGCGAAGTTGTCGAGCCAAACGGTCCGGCCTTTCCCGGAATCATACAGGCCTTTGGTAGTGGAATCTTGAAAGCTGACGGAAGTATAGATCGCGCCTTGCTTGCCCGAGCTGTGTTCGGTGATTCCAAAAAACTGCTTCAACTCGAGAAACTGATACATCCATTTGTTCAGCAAGAGGTTTCACATCAAAAACTATGGTTGAAAGATCAACATCACCCATGGGCCGTTTACGATGTGCCTTTGCTATTTGAAAAAGGCCTCAAAACACAATTCGATTTTATCGCGGTGGTATCGGTCACCGATGAGCAAACTCAAGTTGCGCGACTTAAGCAGCGAAATAGTTGGAATGATGAAGAAATTCAAAAACGCCTGAAGTCGCAGTTGCCACTATCAGAGAAAATCACTCAAGCAGACTATGTCATTCGAAATGACGCCGATCTAAGTAGTCTCGAGAAAAAAGTTGATACCATGGTCCAGATGCTCAATGATTTATGGCAGGAAACCTAAATCATTAGAAAGCTGTTTATACAGCTGACAATCACTGGAGGATTAATGAAATCATCAGCTCTTTTATCAAAAATGTTAGTGGCTTGTATGCTCTCTTTTTCGAGTTTTGCATTTTCTGCAGAAACACTTTCAATCGGTGCCACTCATGATGTGCAGCCTGCAAGTCAGTTCGTCAGATACAATTTTGGACGTGTTTGGCTTAACAGCATGAACCGCGTAAATTTCTCAATCCGCAATGTGGGTCAAATCCCAATAGAGCGAGAAGGTTTTTCTTCAAGTGGCCACGGTTATTCTGCATACACATCTTGCCCACGTGTAATAGCCCCCGGTTTACAGTGTAACTTAGAAATCCGCTTCTGGCCTGCATTCGAAGGATCTCATTTCGGCCGCGTTCAAATGCTTTTCACTGACAGAAACGACATCATCTTCGACCTATTCGGCGAAGCCTTCCGCAACTAGTTCCTGAATTTGGGGTACCGGTCACGAAGCTGGTACCTCGGATCCTAATGAGGGTATCGGTCATGCGACCGGTGCTTCGAAACCTAACTGGGTATCGTTCACGTGACCGATACCTTCTAAAATGACCACTGAGAGCCAGCTTGAGCATGGCCCGCGAATCCGGAGATTCCCCATTGGGCTCCGATTTCCAAATTTATGATTCTACCTAGTGTGAACAAATCTAAAACTCCAAATGAGATTGAAGTTTTGAATGAATCTATTCTTGTTAGTCCGGCAATCGAATCATCCGGCTCTAAAAAGTGTGAGACCGAAAGTTTATAGTAGGGTTCGTATAAGTGGTCGGGAAAAATCATAAACTTCTTCCCACCTTCGATCCATGCGGCTTTCGTGTTGAGCCATTTTGCGCCCACAGTCCAATAATTCTGATCAATGTCGCGCCAGTCATACGAAATTCCAACCGATGTGTGATCTTCTTCGTCAATTTTTTTTGTGATTTTTCCAACGAGATAACCAACATTCAATTGTAGAATCTGATTTTCAAATCTGCTGTAGTTTGATTTTTCAGACAACGCAGGATCATACACATCTTGAATAGGTTCTTTTATAATTGAAGGAGAAGAGCCTTCGCCAGGCGCTGCCCAGCTAAAGGTCGGCTTCATTATGACAAAGCTAGCCACGACTAAAGTCAAAAAGATTCGATCTCGACACTCTCGCATACCAAGGAGTTTCATTTGTTTTTATAATTTAGGGAAGCGAATAGTTTAAGTGTGGATTAAATTGGATCTGACTTTTAAGATCAAAACCTCTCGAAGAATGAGTGAAGTATAAAATTATGAAAATGCTTTCCCTTTTTGTTTTCACCATTCTGAATGTTCAGTTTTCTTATGCCGCTGAAAGTGTCGGAACGGCAATTCATCATCATTATCAAGCGCCTCGTGCGATGGGTATGGGTGGCGCGTTCGTAGCCGTTGCAAATGACTATTCAGCTCTCTTTTATAATCCAGCCGGTTTAGATAGAATTGATGAAAACGATTTAAATTTGAGTTTAGATTTGGCGGGAACTCCTGCGATTAGTGATCTGTTAAAAGATATCGATGTGGCTCAAAATACTCCGGGAAGTGATTCTGATAAACAAAGTGCGATGGCTGCAGTTTTAGAATCTCATTACGGAGAATCTTTTGGTGTTCGCGTTGGTGCTCCGCAAGCAATTTGGGCAAGACCGGGTTGGGCCATTGGAATTATTCCAATGGATTTGACGATGGATCTCAGTGTTCATAGTAGCGTAGGTCCTGCAGTTCAAACGACGGTTTATGCGGACACAACTGTTGCTTACGGTTACGGTAGCCACATTAAGGGTTTTGATTACGGAGTTTTATCTTGGGGAATTACGGGTAAAGCAGTTCACCGAGGATTCTTCAGCCAAAACGTAAACTTCATCGAGCTAGCGGCAGATCCTAATCTAGTAAACGAAGATGATTTGTCGGATGGTTACACCGTTGATGCAGATATTGGATTCTTATGGACGCCGTGGATTCCAGAAGAGGGAATTTTTTCTTTACTTGATTATGCAAGACCTTCATTTGGTTTAGTTATTAGAAACGTGGCCG
>JANPPO010000276.1:0-1632 GCA_031428555.1 Bdellovibrionales bacterium
ATCTTTTAAGTCTTCGATTTTTAAGAATCTAAGACTTCGGGTTTTGATGATGACTTCGAGGGGCTGAAAATATCCGGGCTCAGCTCCAAGGCGTATCATAATTTTTTGCGATTTTGATTTGGGACTTTGGAAAGTCCAAAACTTCATGTTCTTTTCTGATTTGAACTGATCGAGGAAATGGAAGAGCTCATCGGCCCCGACGGGGAGAGTGTTTTCATAGCCTAATTTCAACAATGCTTTTTCAGCTTTTTTGAACTGCTCGAGAGATTGGGGAATGATGACTTCGATTTCGGGATCATCTAACAAAACGCCATTTAAATTGGCAGCGAGCGATCCGGAAAAAATAAACTCGACTTTGAAGACTTGTAACGCTTCGGCGATTTGGAGTGCTGTCATAGGAACTAGGATAGACCGGTATAGATCGCAGACAATCTGAAAGCACAATGCGATCAGAAATTGAGACTTAAGACCGGCATCGCGATCCCTCGGAAAAGTTCTTTACTTCACGGGAGGTTGTGGGGGAACAAGTTGTGGGTTGTTGCGTCTTAACCTATTGAAACCCTTCACGATCATGAAGACCGCGAACGCTACAATTACGAACGTGATGATTGAGTTGATGAAGGATCCAATTTTGATTGAGACTGCAACCGTGTTGTCATCAGCATACTGCAATGGAATGACGAGATTTTTGAAATCGACTCCGCCAATCAAGACTCCGATGGGGGGCATGACGACATCGTTAACGAGTGAGTTTACGATTTTGCTGAATTCGGCACCGATGATGATTCCGACGGCCATATCTAAAACATTTCCCTTAACAGCAAATTCTTTAAATTCTTGAGTGATTCCCATCGAATTCTCCCTTCACATCTGAATTAAACTTGAGTAATATCTAGACCAAAGCAAAGCTAGAGGATACAAAATTAATCCTGAGCTCATATTAGGTTGGTACATGGTTAAGGGTTTTAACTCTGATTTTCACATCTCTGGTAAACACTACCATCTTCAGTCAGAAGACTGGGGAACTCAGAATCCCTTTTTAGTAACGCGACTTTATTGCCAAGGTGCTGTCGTTAAAACTTTGAAACGTTCTTATGTGGAAATATTCGGTACAAATCGAATTGCTTCTGACGTGGTGAAAATTGCCCTGAAGCATCAGCACGAAGAATTGGCTAAAGAGCTTGTTTTGGGTCGCACTCTTTAAAACAAGACAAAAGTCGTCTACTTTCTTAAGTCATCTATTCGTTAAACTATTGAGATGATCGAGCTATCCCATATCTATAAAACCTTCGCAGGCCCCGTTCACGCACTCCGGAATGTTGATATCCACATTCAGAAAAGTGAATTCGTATTTATCACGGGACCGAGTGGCGCAGGCAAAACTACTTTGTTTCGAATGCTAGCAGGCTTTGATCAACCAACTTCGGGGCAACTTAAAGTGGCAGGCTTTGATTTAAATCAAATGACGTCACCACAGAAGCCACTTTTTCGCAGAAAATTAGGAGTCGTGTTTCAAGATTTTAAACTTCTAAAAGATCAGTCAGCTTTAGAAAACGTAGCGATGCCGCTTTTGATTCGAGGTGAGAAAAGAGCCCGAAGTCTGGAATTGGCAAGCGTGTTTTTGCAAAAAGT
>JANPPO010000277.1:0-3557 GCA_031428555.1 Bdellovibrionales bacterium
TGCGAGAAGCTTTAGTCCAAGTTCACGACCGAGCAGAAGAAAAGCATATTGAAGTTCAAATTGAATCAATAGATGAAAATATTTTTATTCTTGCCGACGAGAAAACTTTGCACAACAACGTGATTCCAAACGTATTAATCAACGCTATTAAGTTCTCGAAACCTCAGTCAAAGATCTATATTAAAACAGATCTTACATCTGAGCATGCCGAGCTTTGGATTCAAGATACCGGTAGCGGGTTTGCTGAAAGTGAAATTGCCAAATTCAATCAAGGTTCTGAGCAGAAATCAACGATGGGCACTGCTGGAGAGTTGGGGACAGGGCTTGGACTTACGCAAGTAAAAGGCTTCATGGAACTTTACGGTGGAAAAGCGACACTAGAGAACACAACTGGCGGCGCAATAGTGAAACTTAAATTTCAAAAAGCGCCCCGGGTTTAATAACGAGATTATTTTTTGCCAGCGGATTGTTTTTGCAACTCTTCAGCGAACTGAGTTGCATCCATATTCCGAGCAGGTACATAACGATCGCCAGTCCACTTTAAAATAGCTGGATAATTTTCAGTGAGTTCTTCGCCTTCGATTTTGAAAACCGCGACAAAGATCACTTCACATTTTGCGCCGACGCAAATACCTAATAGGTTATAGTCGTCAGCTTTCACTTTCGTCAGCTTACCTGGAAGGAAAGAAAAATCCTTAAATTCCACAACCTTTTCGGATTTGCTTAAAATCGAATAGACAGGTTTTTCAAAATTTCCTTCGAAACGCATGCTTAGGCTACTGCCTTCCAATTTTTTGGAAACAACACGAGTCGTAATAACTTCAAGAGATTTTTCGTCCAATTGACTTTGCATTGTTAGAATTAAGTTCTTTGTTTCTTCAAAGTTTAAAACTAATAAAGTATCAGCTGCTGACTTTTGACCTTCTGGCTTAGCTGCGACTGTTGGTGAATTCGCAACAGCTGGAGCCGGAACTACGGCAACCGGAGCAGGAGAATTCGCAGTTGTTGGAGCCGGAGCCGGAGTTGGAGCTGCAGCAACTGCAGGGGGTGTTGCTTGCGCTGGAGGATTTTGTGTTCGCTCAGGAGTGGGTTCTCCCGGCGGCGGAAGTACAACTGAATCAGTATCTACGGAAGCAGAGTTTGAACCAGCGCCAGCTTGAGAAGCTGAACCAGAACCAGCGTTCGTGTCCGTCTTTTTAGTAGGATGAGTATCGCTATCTTGAGCTTTATCATCCTTCTCAGTTTTGATTTCGACAACGGGGCCCGCGGAACCTGCGCCCGGCTTAGTTGCTGCCATCTTGGTTCTTCGGGATTCGTTTTTCTTGCCGCTACAGCCTGAAAGAAAAAGAACACATGAGATTGAGAAAACGAACAATTTAATCATAAAGAACCTCCGTAAATATTAAAGACTCCACTTAAATATGCATTTTTGAAGCAATGCTTAAGCTGTCCTATGAGGACTGAGCCCCCAATCCCAAGCAGAGAGACAATTTTTGCGCGACAGAGACTAGAATACATTCAGTTTAGCTGTCATATTTTGGGGTCGACAGAGGGGTCTTCAGATGGCCAAGGGTTCAACCTTCACTTAACGATCACTGTGCGTTAGGGCTATAAATTTCTTGAACAAAAACAAGCCGATATGAGATTGTCCTGCCTTAGCCCGGAAGGAATTATGAGCACTCAAAAACCCCACTCAAATCCAGCTGCAAAAACCGAAAATAAAGTTATTTTAGAAGGCCATAATTTCCTGAAGCAGATTATTGAAAAGGATTTGGAAGCAAAGAAAAATGACGGCCAGGTTGTGACTCGTTTTCCGCCAGAACCAAATGGTTATCTTCACTTAGGCCACGCAAAATCAATTTGCCTGAATTTTGGATTAGCTAAAGATTATAACGGCCGCTGTCACTTACGTTTTGATGATACCAATCCTGAAACTGAAGATGTGGAATACGTCGAATCAATTAAAGCAGATGTGAAATGGTTAGGCTTTGATTGGAATGAACATCTTTATTTTGCATCTGATTATTTTCAGCAGCTTTATGATTGGGCCGAACTTTTGATCAAAGAAGGTAAGGCTTATGTCTGTAGTTTAAAAGAAGAGGAACTTCGTCAGTACCGTGGGGACTTCACGACTCCTGGTAAAGACAGTCCCTATCGCACTCGAAGTGTGGAAGAAAATTTAGATCTATTTCGCCGTATGAAGGCTGGCGAATTTGCTGAAGGTGAACATGTTCTTCGTGCAAAAATCGATATGAAATCTTCAAACATGAACATGCGTGATCCACTTCTTTATCGAATCAGAAAAGTAAAACATCACCGAACAGGAGATAAGTGGCAGATTTATCCAATGTACGACTACGCCCATCCACTTTCTGATGCCATTGAAAAGATCACTCACTCTATCTGCACTTTAGAATTTCAAGATCATAGACCTTTTTATGACTGGCTAATCCAAAATGTTCCAACTCCTGGAAGTCCTCGTCAGTATGAATTTGCTCGGATGAATATGACTTATCTGGTGATGAGCAAACGTAAGCTCTTACAAATGGTTAAAGAAAACCTTGTGATGGGCTGGGACGATCCACGCATGCCTACGATTTCAGGGATTCGCCGCCGGGGTTATACGCCGACTGCTATTCATGCTTTTGCAAAACGCATTGGTGTTGCCAAAGCCGAAAGCTTAATTGATTTTGAGATTTTAGAAAGTTGTGTCAGAGACGATCTCGATGCTTCTGCTCACCGGGCGATGGCAGTCTTAAATCCGATCAAAGTTGTGATCGAAAATTTACCAGATGGACACCTAGAAGAAATTCAGTCATCAATTCACCCTAAAAAAGCAGAACTCGGTAAGCGTACTCTTTATTTTACGAAAGAAGTTTACATTGATGCAGCGGACTTCATGGAAAATCCAGATTCGGATTTCTTTAGACTTTCTCCAGGTAAAGAAGTGCGCTTAAGAAATGCTTACGTTATTAAATGTAAGGAAGTAATAAAAGACTCTTCGGGGAAAATTACTGAACTTCGTTGTGAATACGATATAGCGACATTAGGTGGTAAACCGACTTCTGACGGTCGTAAAATTAAGGGTGTGATTCACTGGGTATCAACGACAAAGTGCCTAGAAGCCGAAGTTAGGATATATGGTCGTCTCTTTAAAGTACCTAACCCAGAAGAAACCCCAGAAGGTAAAGATTTTAAATCAAACTTAAATCCCGACTCTCTTAAAGTGATCAAAAATGCGAAGCTCGAGTTGAGCCTGAAAAATGCTCAACCAGACTTACGTTACCAATTTGAAAGAGTTGGTTACTTCTGTATGGATTCTAAAGACTCTAAGCCAGATAACCTTGTTTTTAACATGACCGTTGATCTGCAAAGCGGTCACTAATACTCTTCGTAAATCGGAAAATTTGTCCCGTTAAAATTCGAAATAAAGCCGAGTGACGATTTGCTGCTGCCTCTATGTGGTATTCGTTTTGCTTTTACGTAAGGAAGTACAGCTAAGGAAGGACAGACGTAAAAAAGAAAGTCTGACAGGGAGGTATAAAAGTGAAAGTAAC
>JANPPO010000278.1:0-10348 GCA_031428555.1 Bdellovibrionales bacterium
TAAGGCAGAAAAACTAGGCCTTAGAATCTCTGAAGAGGTTGTGACTTACGTTGCTAAGATTTCAAAACGTTCAATCCGAGAACTCGAAGGCAATTTAAAAAAGATTAAAATGTTTTCGGAACTCCAGGGTTTAGAAATCAACTATGACCTCGTTAAAAGGGTCTTAGCTCAACATGAAACTCAAGCTACTATCAGCGTCGAAGAAATCCAAAGAATCGTCACAGACCACTTTGAAATCAAATTATGCGATCTTAAATCAAGTGCTCGGGCTAAACAAATTGTAGTGCCACGTCAAATCGCGATGTATTTGATTAAAAAATTCTTAGACAAATCCTTGGTGGATATTGGTAAAGCTTTTGGTGGTCGCGATCACACGACAGTTATGAACGCCATATCACGAGTTCAGTTTCTACAATCAAGTGATCAAGATATTTTTAAGGATATTGAAGAGTTAGCGACACGAATCCACAATATCACAGGGGTGTGAATGTGGACTGTGGACATCGATGTGGACTCGATGTTTATAAAAATGTGGACTCGAGAAATCCACAAAAACGGGCCGGTTCAGGAAAGTTACGCAGGGTGTTTATCCACAGGACTTATTTAGTATTTACAAATACTTAAGTACTTTGGTAGGTTTTCCACGCCCCTACTACTACTACGATATATATATAAATAAAGAGATAGGGAAAAAGAGATCATAAAATGAACATAGAAATAGAAAAAAAAGATCTTCTTCAATTAATTGGGAAAACTCAGAACATTGTTGAAAAAAGAAATACAATGCCAGTGTTGGTAAATGTTCTTTTGGAAGCTGATCAAAAAAAATTAAAAGTCTTTGCAACAGATTTAGAAGTAAGTTTGACTGATGAAGTTCAAGCTCAAGTAAATCAATCGGGGAAAGTTGCAGTTAGTGCTAAGAATCTTTTTGAAATCGCTAAAAAATTATCAGATGGTCCAATCCAACTTACTAAAAAAGAAAACAATTGGCTTCAGATCAAGCAAGGAAAATACGTATCCAAAATTATCGGAGTTAGCTCTGAAGACTATCCAGTTTTTCCCACGTACAATCCACAATCATTTAATAAAATAGAAGCACAAACGCTCAAAGAAATGATCGATAAAACGATCTACAGTGTTTCGAATGATGAAACACGTTACCATCTGAACGGAGTGTTTTTCGAGATCAGTAAAAATGGACTTCGCATGGTGGCCACTGACGGTCATCGAATGAGTTTAATAAATAAAAAAATTGAATCAATCGAAACTCCGATCATGCAAGGTGTGATCATTCCAAGAAAAGGTTTATACGAAATTAAAAAAATCTTGGAAAGTCATCAAGGCACTGTTCAAGTTGCAATTGAAGGTTCACAATTCATTATGAAAAGTGAATCTGCAGTTCTAATGATTAGACTTATCGAAGGTAAATATCCAAACTACCAGCAGTTTATTCCAGCAAAACTTCCTTTAAAATTAAATTTACCAAGAGAGATTTTTTTACAATCACTCGAACGTGTTGCGCTTTTAGCGAATCAAAAATCTAAAGCAGTACAATTTATTTTCAGTAATGGAAAAATGGAAATTTCTTCGCAGAATCCTGAACTAGGTGATGCAAAAGAAGAAATAGAAGTGAATTACAAAGGCCAAGATATTAAAATTGGTTTCAATGCAAAATACATAACCGATGTTCTGATGAGCATGGATCAAGACATTGTTGATCTGGAGTTGAACGATCAACTTTCGCCTGGACTTATCAAACAGCATAACGATGATGAATACACATGCGTTGTTATGCCGATGAGAATTTGATCAAGAGCTTACACTCATGAAAATGAGTAAGCTCAGGTTAAAAGATTTCAGAAACTTTCGGGAACTTGAAATCCAATTTGCTGAAAGACTGAATATTTTTGTTGGTGATAATGGCCAAGGAAAATCAAATCTATTAGAAGCAATTGCTTTATTATCTTTAAACGAATCATTCAGATATGCAGACAACGAAAACATGATTCGTTTTGATCAGCCCGCATCTTTCATCGAAGGCGATCTTTATCGAAACGGTCTTGATTACAAAGTTAAAACTCAAATTTTAAAAAGCCGCAAAAATGTCACTTGGAACGATAAGAAAGTTACTCAAGCCTCCATTAGGAATCATTTTTCATGCGTGGTTTTTAGCCCTGAAAGTCTTTCTTTTATCAAAGAAGCGTCTGACGAAAGAAGAACCCTGATTGATGAAGCTTTGATTTCGATTGACCCCTTGGCTTCAAACTTAGTTGCAGACTTTCGAAAAGCCCTTAAAACGCGAAATCGGATCCTCAAAGACTACCAGGAAGAACAGATCGATAAAAAATCAACCTTATCGGTCCTAGAGAGCTTAGAACCGATTTATTTAAACCTTGCTGCCCAGTTAACTTTGAAAAGAATCAATCTTCTTTCAGAAATGAAACTAGGGATACAAGAAGCGATGGAGTTTATTTCCAAAAAAACTGTGGATATCTCAGTGGAATACCGCATTTCAGGAGAAAATTTTCTTCAAAAAGCTAGTGCTTTATCACTCGAGCAAATTAATAATGCGCTATATCAAAGGCTCGAACAATTGCGTGATGCAGAGTTAGCAAGTGGAAGCAGTTTAGTTGGCCCTCACAAGCATGAAATCGTCTTTTTGTACGATCAAAAAGATTCCAGATTTTACTGCTCACAAGGACAGCAAAGAGCACTCATATTATCTTTCAAAATGGCTCAAATAGTGTATTATTATAAGCTTCACGAAGCTTATCCAATTTTACTTTTGGATGATGTTTTGTCAGAGCTGGATTTTGTAAAACGCGGGGCCCTATTAGAGTTCCTCCAAAGTATCAAAACCCAAATTTTTCTGACGACAACCGACCTTCAGTTACCTGAAGAGCTTCGCATGGATGAATCAAAAGTTTTTGAAGTGAAAGAGGGCCGAATTCTATGACGACTACGGAAACAAAAGCCTACGGTGCAGATTCTATTCAAGTACTCGAAGGATTAGAAGCTGTTCGTAAAAGACCTGGTATGTATATCGGGGATACAGTTTTCAAAGGTTATCATCATCTTGTGTATGAAATCGTGGATAACTCAGTAGACGAAGCTCTTGCAGGTTTTTGTAAACACATTAGCGTAAGTGTAAACACCGACGAATCTATTACAGTTGAAGATGATGGCCGTGGAATTCCTGTTGGAGTTCAGCAAAAAAGTGGAAAATCAGCTTTAGAAATCGTAATGACGGTTCTACATGCGGGTGGAAAATTTGACGGTTCTTCGTACAAAGTTTCTGGCGGTCTTCACGGCGTTGGAGCTTCCGTTGTAAATGCACTCTCGTCTCGATGCCACGTAGAAGTATTTCGTGACGGTCATGCGTGGACTCAAACTTATTCAAAGGGCGCTCCGCAAACTGAAGTTTTAAAGGGTGAAGTTTCAACTAAGAATGGAACTCGAATTACTTTCAAGCCAGATCGTGAAATTTTTAAAGACGAAGCCATCATTTATGATTTCAACACTCTTGCTACTCGGTTTCGCGAATTAGCATTCTTAAATGCAGGCCTTCATATCACTTTGACTGACGAAAGAACTCAGAAGAAGCAGGACTTTCAATACACGAAAGGCCTAGCTGAATTTGTTGGTTATTTAAATCAATCTAAAAAAGCTTCTCATAACGAAGTCATCTTTTTCAAAGGCGAAAAAGAGACTGTTGAAGTTGAAGTGGCAATGCAATGGAATGATTCTTATTCTGAATCAGTTTTTACGTATTGTAACAACATCAATACGATTGAAGGCGGAACTCACTTGATGGGCTTCAGATCTGCCTTAACTCGAACTACGAATTCTTATGCGACTTCTAAAAATCTTTTAAAAGACTTAAAAGTTTCTTTAGAGGGTGAAGATATCCGTGAAGGCTTGGCTGCCGTTATTTCTGTAAAAGTTCGCGAACCACAATTTGAAGGCCAGACTAAAACGAAGTTAGGAAATTCTGAAGTTAAAGGAATTGTGGAAAGTTTAGTGAATGAAAAGTTAGCTGACTGGTTTGATCGCAATCCGAATCCTGCAAAAACGATTATCCAGAAATGCGTTGATTCAGCAAGTGCCCGCGATGCTGCTCGGAAAGCGCGTGATTTAACTCGAAGAAAAACAGCACTTGATGGCGGCTCACTGCCAGGCAAGATGGCTGATTGCCAAGAAAAAGATCCTGCACTTTGTGAAATCTACCTGGTCGAGGGAGACTCTGCCGGAGGCTCTGCAAAACAAGCTCGTGACCGAAAAACACAAGCTGTGTTGCCGCTTAAAGGTAAAATCTTAAACGTTGAAAAAGCCAGGTTTGATAAAATGTTATCAAACGAAGAGATCAAGATGATGATTTCAGCCCTTGGAACTGGAATTGGTAAAGACAACGTCAGTGCTGATAAAATCAGATATCACAAAGTGATTATCATGACCGACGCCGACGTGGATGGATCTCACATCAGAACTCTTTTATTAACCTTCTTCTACCGTCAAATGCCTGAAGTGATCGAGCGTGGCTATGTATATATTGCGCAGCCACCCTTATACCGCGCTAAAAAAGGAACTCATGAAGTTTACTTGAAAGATGAAGCAGCATTAACTGAGCATCTTTTAAAATCTGGAATTAATCACTTTCAATTGCCGGGTGCAAAACTAGAAGAGCCAGAATTAAAAAAATTCATTCTTCAAATTCAGCGCTTTAATCAAGTTATGAAAAATTCTGAAACTAAGTACGATAAAGACGTTCTTTATTTCTTACTCAGCAAAGTTGCTAATTTAGAGGCTGCTGTTGAATCAGAAACTGAACTCAAGAAAATCGGGAATGAGTTAAATGATTGGATTCATGCAAATCCAAGCTTAGGTGTGACGGAATATAAGTTTGATATCAAAACAAATCCGGAAACTCATAAGCCAGAAATTGAATTCTTTACGGTTCGTTATGCTGATCGAAAAACAATGAAGCTAACAAAAGACTTTTTAACTAAGTCTGAAATTGTGGAACTCAGAACGATTTGGACCTACCTCCAAACGATTTCAAAGCTTCCACTTTTAGCAAAAGTTGGAAATGACGATCAGTCTTTCGAGCGTTACCAGGAATTTTATGAATTCGTTATGGAAGCATCTAAAAAAGGTCAGTACATCCAGCGCTATAAGGGACTAGGGGAAATGAATCCAGTTCAGCTTTGGGAAACCACTTTGAATCCTGAAAATAGAACTTTGCTTCAAGTAACAGTTGGCGATGCAGTAGCAGCAGATGAAACGTTTAGCGTTCTTATGGGCGAGCAAGTTGAACCACGACGACGCTTTATCCATGACAATGCGCTGTTCGTTAAAACGCTTGATGTGTAACGAGTAAAAACCCTCGAATTATTTTAAAGATAAAAGTTTTGAACAATAGGTGAATATGGAAAATCAAGAAAAAGGTATATCAACAGTCGATATCAACAAGGAAATGCGCGAATGCTATTTGCAGTATTCAATGAGCGTTATTGTTGGCCGTGCACTACCAGATGTACGCGATGGTTTAAAGCCGGTTCACAGACGAATTCTCTTTGCACAAAGCGAACTCAGTAATACACACGATAAACCGTATAAAAAATCGGCCCGTATTGTCGGTGACGTAATCGGTAAATACCATCCGCACGGTGATACTGCTGTTTATGATTCAATCGTGCGTATGGCTCAGGATTTTTCTCTCAGATATCCGCTTGAAGATGGCCAAGGAAACTTTGGTTCAATTGATGGCGATAGTCCGGCAGCCATGCGTTACACTGAAATCAGAATGTCCCGTTTAGCTGAAGAGCTTTTAAATGATATCGAAAAAGAAACAATTCCGTGGGGACCAAACTACGACGACTCGTTAGAAATCCCACTTGTTCTTCCAGCTAAATTTCCAAATCTCTTAGTTAATGGTTCTGCTGGTATCGCAGTAGGTATGGCTACAAATATTCCGCCGCACAACTTAACTGAAGTTATTAATGGCGCCATTCATTACATCAACGATCCGGAATGTTCAGTTGAAGACTTAATGGAACATATCAAGGGACCAGATTTTCCTACCTATGGAATTATTGCAGGCCGCGAAGGGATTCTACAGGCTTACAAAAAAGGCCGCGGAGTTATCACACTTCAAGCAGTTGCCGAAATTGAACAAAGAAAAGATCACGAAGACATTATCGTGACTCAAATTCCTTACCAGGTAAATAAAGCCCGCTTGATTGAAAGCATCGCGGACTTAGTTCGCGATAAAACAATTGAAGGTATTTCTGACATCAGAGACGAATCTTCCCGTGAAGGCATGCGAATTTTAATTCAAGTAAAGCGAAACGAAAACGCTAGTGTGATCTTGAATCGCCTTTATAAATACACTCAGATGCAAGTTAGCTTTGGTATTATCATGCTAGCGCTTGATGCGAAAAACCAACCGGTGACTTTCGATCTAAAACAGATGCTTGCCGCATTTGCTGATCACAGACGCGATGTTGTTACAAAGCGATGTATTTTTGATCTTAAAAAAGCACAGGCACGCGCGCATATTTTGGAAGGCTTGAAAAAAGCTTTAGATAATATCGATGCTGTTATTGCGACAATTAAAGCCTCTAAAGAAGCCCATGCCGCAAAAGAAGCTCTAGTTGAAAAATTTCAATTTTCTGAACTTCAAGCTCAAGCTATTTTAGAAATGCGACTTCAGCGCTTAACTGGATTAGAAAGACAAAAGCTAATTGATGAGCTAGCCGAACTGATGAAGCAAGTTGAATGGCTTCGTTTTGTATTAGGTGATGTAAAAGAAATTTTCAAAATTATCGTTAAAGAATTAGAAGATATTCGCGAACGCTATGGCGACGAACGAAGAACTCAAATTACCGGAGACCTCACAGATCTTGAAGATGAAGATCTAATCGCTGATGAAAAGATGGTTGTGACGATCACAAACACTGGTTACATCAAGCGAATCCCAACAGACGAATACAGAGTTCAAAAGCGTGGTGGTAAGGGCGCCAAGGGAATGGAAACTCGTGAAGAGGATTACGTTACCGATATCTTTACAGCCAATACTAAGACGATGCTTTTAGTGTTTACCGATAAGGGTAAAGCATACTGGTGTAAAGTTCATAAGCTTCCACTAGGAACTAGGACTTCTAAAGGTAAGTCTTTAGCGAACGTTGTTCAGCTTTCTCCAAATGAAAAAGTAAGATCAATTTTGCCAGTAGAAGAGTTTAGCGAAAATAAATATGTCGTAATGCTGACTGAAAAAGGAATTATCAAAAAAACATCTTTGGATGCTTTCGCGAATCCTCGTCAGGCGGGAATCATTGCCCTTACAACAGATCTTGAAGACAGCGTGATTGATTGCAAAATTTCTGATGGTCAAAGCGATGTCTTTATTGCCACTAAAGAAGGAATGTCGATTCGGTTTAACGAAAATGACGTTCGTTCTATGGGCCGAAATGCTCGTGGTGTAAAAGGTATGACGATTTCTGAAAAAGACGTTGTTGTTGGTATGGAAATTCTCGAGAAGAACACAACCGATACGATCTTGATGGTGACATCAAAAGGTTACGGCAAACGTTCTGAGACCGGTGAATACCGAATTCAAAGTCGTGGTGGCGTTGGAATTATTACTCAAAAAACAACTGATAAAGTTGGTATCGTGATCGGAACTAAGAAAGTGTCTGCGGCGCAGGAACTTATTTTATCAACTGATCAAGGCCAAGTTATAAGAATGAAGATTTCAGATATTTCAGTCTTGGGTAGAAACACTCAAGGTGTTCGTCTAATCAACTTAGATGAAAAACAAGAAGTTGTATCTGGACTTGCCGTAGTACTCGACGAGGAACGCGCTGGTGAAGAAACTCACTAGTGCGGTTACGATTCTTTTTGTCGCGGGCATGATTTCGGTCTCTTGTTTATCAGGCTGTACAAGCAAACAAGAGTCCGACTTTGACGAAGGGCAAGCGTATTCAAAAAATAAAGAGTGGCGAAGAGCCGCTCAATATTATGATCAAGCTATTAAAAGAGACAGCCAAACTCCTGTGGCCATTAAAGCCATGAAAGAAGCGGCTCGAATCCAATTTCTAGAAATTAAAGATTATAAAAAAGCTGCAACATATTACCAGCTGATCATTTTACATTCGACAGATGAAGCCGAAAGAGTTGAAGCCCAAAAACAAGTAGCTTCGCTTTATTTTGAAAGTCTTCAGGATTACGAACGTGCGGCGGTCGAATACTCAAAACTTGCTACTAGCAGCCGCTTTGATTCAGAAAAAGCAGACCACAAACTGTCGGTCGCTAGGAGCTATTACTATCTTGGCAATTATTTTCAAGCCATGAGCGAGATCGATGAAATTTTAAAACTTAGATCTGAAATAGACATAGAGTTCCAAGCCAGGCTTTTGCGCGGGAATGTCTTTGTTGCTCAAAAAAAGTTTCAAGAAGCTTCGACTGTTTTTAGTGAGGTTATCCAAAAATTCCCTGAAAAGTCTTTAAAGGAAAATGTTCATCTAGTACTGTCGTTATCGTATGAAGAAAGCGGCGACTACAAGCAGGCGCTCTCAGTGTTAGAGAAAATTAAAGACGTTTACGAACCGAAAGAGTATTTAGAACTGAGATTAAAGAGAATTGAAGAACGAGCCCGGAACCAACCAGGCGCAAGAGGCTTTAGAAAATGAAGAAATATCTAGTTTTCATCGGAATGGGTTTTGAGTTGATTGGAATCGTCTTTGCCGGTCTCTGGATTGGTATGTGGATCGAGACTCAGAAGCCTATGAAAAATCTTTGGCCGGTTCTGATTATCTTCGCGGGCCTTGCCGCTTGGTTTTTTAGGGTTGTTAAGCTCTTAAAGCGCATGAACAAACAGAATGAAAAGTAGTCCCCGAAGGCTTTTCTATATTCAGCTGGTCTTAACCCTGATTCTCTACTTTATGTGGCCCAAAGACTCGTCGCATCAACAAAGGCTTTTTATAATCTATGGCAGTCTCATTTCTGGTCTTCAAATCGGGCTCCTCTACTTTGTCTGGTGGAGAGTGTTCGCGAAAAAAAAGATTGCCCCCTCTGTCATAGCCGTTGTAATTAAATACGCGCTTTTAGGTTTATCGTTTTGGTACTTTTCTCCACTGACTTCGGGCCAAATCTCGGCTCTGACGTTTGGGATCATGACTAATCCAGTTGCGATAATCTTGTATGCGCTGACACAGAAGTCGGCTAAATAGTTCTGGTAGATAAAGAAGTTGAAGAAAGAAGCCTATGTCATTTAATTGGACACAAATCATTCCCGGAGTTTCCCACGAAACAGTTCACGTCGCGACTTTGACTGCAGCAACTTTAGCTGTTGTTGCGTTAGGCGCAACCGCAAGAGCGCAATTAGGAACTGGCCAACAAGCTGTTGTTCCCGCAAGCAGACTTTCTGTTCGTGGAATTTTTGAAATCATCACTGAATTTATCTACAAACTTGCAAACCAAGTTATCGGTCACGACGGCAAATACTACGTCCCTTATTTCACAGCGATTTTCTTCTTCATTTTATTTAATAACTTTATCGGAATCATTCCGGGCATGACTCCTGCGACTGAAAACATGAATACCACTTTCGCGTTCGGTGTTTTCTCATTTTTAGCGTACAACTTTGTTGGTTTCAAAAGACAAGGCGTTGCGTACTTAAAGCATTTCGTTGGACCCATCTGGTGGATGTTCATGATCATGGTACCAATCGAAATCATTTCAAATGCGATCAGACCTTTAACTTTAGGGCTTCGTCTTTCAAACGTCATGAGAGGCGATCACACCGTTCTTTCAGTTTTCTTAGACCTAGTTCCAATCGGAATTCCCATTCCATTTTACTTAATGGGAATCCTCGTTTCTATAATTCAAGCTTTTGTATTTACATTATTATCAATGGTTTATGTCGCACTTGCACAGGCCAGCGATCACTAACACTTAAGGAGAATCTGAAATGAAAAAAATGACTCTTATGCTGACTGTATTGTTAGCGTCTGTTGCAGCTCAAGCACAAGAAGTTGCACAAGCAGCTGTTGTATCTAACAACACAGGACTATTATCAATTGGCGCAGCACTTGCGATTGGTATTGCAGTATTGGGCGGAACTTTAGCTCAAGGTAAAGCAGCAAGCGCAGCTCTAGAAGGTATTTCTAGAAACCCTTCTGCAACTGACAAGATGTTCACACCAATGATTTTGAGCTTAGCTCTTATCGAGTCTCTTGTAATCTTGGCATTCTTGATCGCGTTCCTAGTAATCCCTGGAATGAAGTAGTAACTAACTAGATGTAAGCGTTTTCTTACCGCTATACAGCCTGTAAGAGACCGGACTAGT
>JANPPO010000279.1:0-4635 GCA_031428555.1 Bdellovibrionales bacterium
ACCATCTCATTTACTTTTTTCATACGCTCAACATCAAGATCAACGCCGTCGAGTAAGATTGAATTCAATAAAACGTTTAATACTCGGCCGGTGCTGGGTGGTTTTTTATCCAACAGCACTTGGTGATCATAAGCAGACGGAAGGTTAGACCTGACGCCTACGATAATCAGTTTCGATGCGCCCAAGTAAATTGCAGGACTGCAAGGATGAGTATTCCGCACACAACCATCACCAAAAAATCTTCCCGAAGCCTGAACAGGTGGGAACAAAAGAGGGATGGCAGCAGAAGCCATGATATGTTCTGCTTTCAAAAGTGCTTTCTCACTCACTTTCCGAGATTTTTGCCAATTGGGTAAATCATCGGCGCCTTGAACAAAAGTCACAGTTGTTGAGTCTTTGTAATCAAGCGCGGTCAAGGCAAGTGCCTTCAAATGTCCATGTTCTAAATTTCGGGCTAATTTCGAAAAATCCATATTGTCTTCGATTAATTTACGAAGTGGTGAGGTATCAAGTAAGGCGCGGGATGTCCCACCAGCGCTACCCAGATTTCCAAAAGAAAGTTCGCCCATCCACTGAAGGCCGATTTTTCCTAAACTCATCGCATCGGTTCTAAAAATCTGATCGGAAGTTAATTTACTCCAGAGATCCACCAAGCCCTTTGAAGCTTGAGTAAAATCATCACACTGAGCCGCCAAGTAGGAAGAACTAATGGCACCTGCGCTCACGCCAGAGTAAATAGAAAACGGATGATCAATTTTCCATTCTTCTAAAAGAGTCGCTATAGCGCGAATGACACCGACTTGATAGGCGCCGCGAGCGCCACCACCAGAAAGCACTAAACCGTAATTAAATCCCATATTTAAAGCATCAAATGATTTGCCAGGATCGTCAATTTGTTTGACGTCGGAGTCCGTGAAAAGGCACAGTCGATTAACAATCTCTTAATAGGTCCAGATAGAGGGGCTTTAATTTCATGTCCACCAAAGCATGTAATCCTGAGTGAAATCCTCTATTTGGTCGCGACTTGGAGAATCTTGTTATTAAAGTGCGACTGGGGTCCTCAAGAAGGTCTCATGATTGCAGTTAGGACCACCAGGAGAACCGTCTATGAAAATGCCTCTTAAATTCGGCCTCATTTTAAACTTTCAAGCATTCGTAAAATGGATGCTTCTTATTTCAATTTCATTCGTTCTAGTGGCCTGCCAAGGTGGCAAAAAAGACAATGAAAACCCTGCAGCTAAGCCGCCGCAAACTGAAGAACAAAAGCTCAAAGAAAAGGAAAAACTTGAGGAACAAAAGCAAATGCGAAATGCGCGTTCTCGCGGAATGGCTTTTTTCCATCAATCAATGGAGATTGCCTCACTGGCTGAATCAAAGCTGATTTTGCGCCTTGCAGTTCTCGTCGATAGAACTCGAAAGGCTCTTGTTTACTCGACTTCGTTAGATAAAGCTTTAAAAGAGCAGTTCGACTTGCATGATATGACGGCAGAAATCAGCCGTGAGTATCCTGAACACAATCTCGAAGTTTCATCTTTCAAGTTTTCCAATGGCAACGCAGAATATGTTGCAATAGAATATCGGTTTTTAAAGATGAACAAGAATTCAGTTGAAAGTTCAAGCCAGTTTGTTTTGATGATGTTAGAAAAATCGTTAGGTAATAAGGCAGTTGTCAAAACTCTTTTTGAGTACCCAACAAAATCTGATCTCAAAACGTGGGCTCAGAAAACGGAGACTCCATGACGCTAACTCAATATTCTAAAATTTTAGTACTCGCCGCATTCATCGGAATGACAAACATCTCGTGTAGCGGCAGCGATGTCGACGACACTTTGACTATTCGCCGAACTGGAGTAGGTAAAGGCAGCACTGGTAACGGCGAGGACGGTAATTCAAGCAAACCAGAACAGGCCGCGATGAAACTTGCCCTCAAGGATAAAGTTTTATTTGTTATTATTCCAACTTCTCAAATTAAAAGTGTAAGCGAAAATAAAGTCGTTTTTGCGACCGATTTTAAAGTGAACGGTAGTTTTAGAATTACATCGGGTGCTACTTTGCAACTAGAAATTGGCGATCAATCTGATGTTATTAATTTCGAAACTACTGCTAATATGAAGAAGCAGAACTTAAGCCTGACAGCTGTTGCGCTAAGAATTAAAAATCCTCGGTCTGATAAAGAAGACGATCCAGGTTATTTAGCCGTGGCTTTCGAGCTTCAGCGTAACGCTGATAATGAAGACAAAATGAAGCGCTCTCATCAGCTCGTCATTTTTAATTTGAACCGTGTCAACTCAGGTAAAGCGAAAATCAAGTCTGAATTTCTATATCCGGTGCCTGAAGATTTTGATTTAAATGATTGGGTTGAAAAGAATCTAAAACAACCATAAGATAAACGTCTTATGGTTTTAATCGATATACTTCTCCATTTAGATCAGCATTTACTTCAACTCGCTCAGACGCTGGGCCCTTGGCTTTACTGGGTTTTATTTTTCATTATATTCGCTGAAACTGGTTTAGTGGTCATGCCATTTCTACCGGGAGATTCCTTACTTTTCGCTGTGGGCGCGGTTTGCGCGTTGCCAGATTCTCCAATCCATCCAGTCAACACAAGTTTGTTACTCATCGCCGCGGCTTTTTTAGGCGACAATCTGAATTACCGAGTTGGTATGTGGGTTGGCCCTCGAGCCTTCTCTAACGAAAAGTCGATTTGGTTGAATCCGCGAAATCTTGCCAAAACTCACGCGTTCTTTGAACGCTATGGGGCTTTTGCGATTTTCTTAGGGAGATTCGCACCTATTATTCGTACTTTTGCGCCATTTGTAGCGGGTATGGGTAAAATGGATTATCGCAAATTTTGGTTTAATAGCTTCTTTGGCTCGGTTGTTTGGATCCATATTTTCCTCTATGCAGGATACTTTTTCGGTAACTTAGCCTTTGTAAAAAAGAATTTTCACTATGTAATCCTTGCTGTCATAGTACTTAGTTTACTCCCTATGGTGATCGGCGCCCTCAAACGTAACAGATCATGACAGATTCCTACGGTGCGGCGAAAAATTAAACAGAGTTAAAATGGCACTGGACAACCTGGTCTAGTCTTTGCTCTATTCAATTGTTAGGAATAAATTGACACCAATTTAGGGGGGTTGTCTTGAAAACTACTATTATCGCGATTCTAGCTTTGGGCTTAATGGCTCAGGCACAAACATCAACGACTACAACAACAACGCAAACGACGAATGAGTCTTCTGCGAAGATCGAAAATCTTCAAAAGAAAGATGAAACGATGAAGGATACGGATGAAGACATCACGAATGCGCGTATGCGTGCATCTCTTGGTTCTAAGTCTAAATGGTCTGTTCGAACTGCAATGGCTTATCAGGGTGGCTCAATTGAAAAGCCCGCTGATGAATTACGCCCTAACTACCGTGGCGCTGTTGCAACTCAAACTAAGACTTACTTAAATGCAGACGTTGCAGTTAAGCGTCGTTTAGGTGATAAGGATAGTTTAAACTTTGGAACTGGTATCCTTGTTTACACTCCATTCCACAGAACAACTCAGGAAGCGACTAACTCTGGTAGCGGCAAATCAAATAAAAGAAATGCAAACGTTTCTAGTCCTTACCTAGAGTACAACTTAGCTTACAAGGTTGGTAATCTTCAGGCTTCAAGTGCTGCGACTTACATCCATTCAACAACTGATTATGATGTGAATGATGTTCGTACGACTGGTGCTGTCGATTTCACTCAAACTATGATTGGTGAAGTAACTCCTAAATTATCTTTAGGTGCTGCTTTGACAATTGCGAAGACTTTGTACAAAGGAAAATCGAAATTTGACGGAGAAGGTAACCGTAAGGTGAATCTTGATCCAGGTCTTTTCCCATTCCTTGAGTACGCATTTAACGATAAGTACAGCTTCCGTACTGTATTTGGTTACTTCCAGTTTCAAGAATTTGAAAACGACCTTGGTAAGTTCCGTCAATTGACACCTTACCAATCAGCTGGAATCGGTATCTCTGTTACTCGTGATATTTACCTCTACCCGAACGTTCAGTTCGCAGCGAAAAATATCCGATCAGATGTAACGAATGTCGGTCTTTCTGCTAACATCAACGTTTTCTAATTTAACAATTTTAAAATTTGTTTGATTAATAAAGCCCTCTTGAAAAAGAGGGCTTTTGTTTTTTCAACTCTTCAAGCACACTAAGCCCATCTTTTTTTGGGATGGTTTGATTGCGCAGGTTAATTTCGTCTTTTCTTTTTCTGTTCTTGTGTTGCACTGAGGCTGCGTCGCTAGCAAGCGAATCTGCACAGCCAATCGGGAGTGAAGACCCGCCTACAAAAAGTGTCCTACAGCCCATTTGGCAGCCCATCTGGGAATTTGGAATGGGGTTTGGATATGTTCGCTTCGAGCAATATCCAGCAGCTGGTGAATACTCAAGTCTCTTTCTTCCGTTTCCGACTTTTCAGTACAGAGGTAAAACTGTCAGAGCCGATGACCGGGAAGGAGCGAAAGCTTATCTTTGGAAAAGCGGTCCATGGTCGATCGAAATGTCAGGCACGGGTACACTTCCACTCGACTCTAGTGACAACGATTTACGTGATGAGATGAATGACATTCCTTGGATAATCGCATCG
>JANPPO010000280.1:0-5723 GCA_031428555.1 Bdellovibrionales bacterium
GCTGCGAATGCTGCGATCGATGATGACCTTATGAAAGAATTTGCCGCCGCGGTTGAAGGGCAAAAAGCTGCGACCCAAGCGACTGCAGTGCCAGCTCCTGGTGCTGACAATGAAGATCTGATGGGTCAATTTGAAAATTTCGTTCAGAAAAAAGAGGGCTCGTGAAAAAATTGATTCTAATCTCAGCAATCGCATTTACATTTTGTGCTCAAGGAGAAACTTATAAAGAACTAAGAGTAAAAGCATTCTCTGAAACTCAGGAAATGTCAGTGCGCTGGAATTCGCTTATGGAAATGACGAAGATGAAGAAAAATGAAAGCGTCATTGATCTTAAGAAAGCGATTAACTCGAATACATGGTATATGCGAAACGCAGGATTGATCGCACTTGAATCAATTAATCCGGACATGGCGTTCGATGTTGCAAAGAAACAGCTTGAAGACCCCGCACTTGTTGTCAGATCAGCAGCAGTGGATGTGTTAGCAAAAAATAAAAAGAAATCTGCTGAGGTTCGCGAACTTTTATGGAAAGAAGTTCACGCGAAAAAGAACAAAGTAAAATCAAAGTCACTTTGGATCAGACCGCAAATCAGTCAATATTTAGCTGTTGATCCATTGCCACAAGAGCGCGATAAGTTTTTAGCTCTAGCTGAAGAAAAAGACGAAGAAATTCGTATCATTGCCGAAAAAGCGCTTCATAAATTACAAAAAGAGTAAGCCTTAAAGATTTAAGGCCTACTTAACAGGTTCTTCGGAAGCTTTACGTAAGCCTTTTGATATCAAAAGCTCGCGCTCGATCCGGTAGAATAAAACTTTTTCTTCCAACCCATCACTTGTAAATGATTCGGCTTCGGAAAAGAAGTCTCGCAATTTTTCGACTTTTTTATCAATCGTTAAACGTACTGATTCTTGTCCCTGACTTTTACCTTTGGCAAAAATCATGACGATTTTATATCTTAAACCAGATGATGGGACCTGCTGATCGGGCGGCATAAAGCCATCTTGAGCTTTAATGTAATCTGTTTCGATAAGGCCCGTGTCTTGGTTTTCATTCACGATTGGATATTTCAAAGCGGTGTGCGCTGCACGCCAAACTTCATCATACGCCGCTAAGTAAACTTTTTGTTTAGTCTGTTTCTTAACGACATCTTCAGGCTTTTCAATTTTAGTTGCACAGCCCCCCGCTAAAAACGAGAGGCTTGAAATAAGAAGTGTACTAGAAATCCACTGAACTGCGCGTGACATGAGTTGCTTCCTTCATGATTTGAGGACCTAAAGGAATTGTACCAGATGATGTCGATCCCACAAGTGAAACCTCAAAGCGAGTTGCAGCTGCCGCTTTTTCCCATTTCCATTCCGGTAATTTAATTTCAGTCACCCAAGCTGGTGCATAAATTTCCCACACCGCTGACGGAGTTCTTCTTGTAATTCCAGCCGAATCTTTTTCAACTTTAAGATCTGAAATAAGTCCATAAGTCGCGAGCTTATTAATCTCTGACTGAACTTCAGGAATCACGAATACATTTCCCTGAACTGTGGGATTTTGAATAAGTGGTAAGTAGTTTGAAGTAACGTTTTCGTCGAACGGAAGAAGAATAGCGCTTAGACGATCAACTCCTGGTTTAGCTGTATCGAACTCATTCTTATTTTTAATAACTTGAGCAATGAACGCTGGATTTTCATTCCATACTGCCATCTGAGTCGCTTGCTCTGAATTGAGGCGCTTCACATCAGTCGGGATTAAGAAACCACCTTTATCAGAAACAGATAGCGCTACCATCACTTGTTCACGAGACAGTTTTGGTGCTTTGAAAGCTTTCTTTTCAGAGAAAGTAATATCCATAACTGGAATATTGAGAGCGTTAGAGTCCTCGACTAAATTCACATCGCGAATACTTCCGCCAGTGATCGAGAAATAATTAATGAGTTCAAAAACTTCTTTTTCTTCACGAAGACCATCAACCACTGCCTTGAACGGGAAGCGACCGCGAGCCGCAAAAACAGTTTGAACACCTTTGTCGCCAAAAAATAAACGGTACTTCGGTTTATCAATTGTGATTCCGATTAAGTAACTCTCGGTTTGTTTCGGTAAAGAAACATTGGCAGGGATCGGCATATCCTGACCCACCACTGTGATCGTATCGTTAAGTGGAGAAACAACTTTTTGAATCTCAAAGTTCAAAAGATCCTGACGAGTCATCGCCGACATAACGAGTGAGAAATCAACAAAGCCATCTTTGTGTCGAACAGGGTGACCACTTGTCACACCTTTCAACTCAACTTGAGCTGCGAATTTTTTCTTCAGCACGATGGTTTTTGATTCTGGAGTTAAACCAAAATATGTTGCACGCAAGTAGCCTGGCGCGTCAACAGTCATCATGTCGGCCGATGTCCAATCAGCAGGCACGACGAAATCACCGTTTTCGTCTGTTTTGCCAAAGTTTCCAGGGAAAGCTCCTTCAGCCAAGCCGATCAAAACCTGAGCGCCGACAAGCGGCTGACCTTGATCATTTATAAATTTCAAAGTCGGGACGTTTTGTGTTTCACCGAAGATTCCGAATGGAGAGAACTCCTTAGGCGTCGGTTTATCATCCTTATTACAACCCGCAAATACGAGTGGAAGACTGATCAGAAGGCACTTAAACAAATTCTCAATGCTTTGAAATTTCATAGTTTTTCCCTTTCCATGGCGAAACTGACAAATTCTTAAATTTATTCCAGTCTGACGAAGGAAGAAGGTCAATACATAAGTCGAGTTTTAGCGTGTTGACAGGAACACCTGCGTTATTTAAAACCATAACTTCGAACGGCGTGGTGGGGTAGCTCAGCTGGTTAGAGCAATGGAATCATAATCCATAGGTCGGCGGTTCAAGTCCGCCTCTCACTACCAAATTTTTTCTTTTTTATCAATTGAACTGTTGTTAGCATCAACCAATGATTAATTTACGCAAAACGCTGTCTGATGTTCACTCGATTCTTCAGAACGAAGGAATATCTCACGCACTTATCGGCGGATTTGCTTTGGCTGCATATGGGCATCACAGGGCTACGGTTGATATCGATTTTTTAGCTGATGGTTTAAAAAAAGAGCTAATTAAAAACGCCCTGATCGCTAAAGGATTTATTTTAAAACATGAATCCGACGAAGTTCTGCAGTTTGTTGGTATGGGCTTTGTAGATATCATTCTTGCTAACCGTCCATTGAGCCAAGCCATGCTGGGTCAAGCCACACAGAACAGAGAACTCGGAGTACATGTTCTGCGTGCAGAGGATATAATTGGTTTGAAAATTCAGGCTTATAAAAATGATCCGACACGAGTCTTTCAAGACAAAGCAGATATTCAAAAATTACTTCAGCTTCCTGGCCTTGATATTTCAGTAGTAAGAAAATATGCGGATTTATTTCAAGAGTGGAGCGAGATCGTAAAGCTAGGAAATTTAAAATCATGAAGACCATGGAAGACTATTTTCAGTTTTTAGAACAATACTGGCAAATGTTTGAGCCTCCAGCTAACCCAGCGCCAAAAATAAAATATGCTCTTATTTTGATTTAACCTTTTTAAGGTCGGCGGTTCAAGTCCGCCTCTCACTACCAAAAAAGGTGATTTAGTTTACAAAACTAGCAATAAAGAAGGTGCTCTTGACTTCGATAAAACACCGGTGAAAAGTTGAGCCGGTAAAGGTGGGCATAGATTTGATCAATTCAAAGTATCTAGCTTTTTCTATTTTCATAATGATTGGTTCAGGGGCTTTAGCACAAATTCAGTTCCAGAATCTAAACTTCGTATTGAACCCACAAGTTTATTATGAAAATCTTCCGGTCACTGAAATAACACCACGGAGTTCGCAGCAAATTCAAGGCTACTCGCAGATGGTGGTGGGATTGATCGAAAATAGTGATCTCAAGTGGTCGAAGTCACACGTACATTTCGATAAGAAGCCTATTTCCCAGGAATATGAACTTTGTCGGGGTGAAATTCCTAATAAAAACTTTTTTGGTTTATTTTGCTCGGGTGTGTTTGTTTCTCCAAATAGGGTGCTGACGGCGGCCCATTGTCTGGAGGATCTCAAGTGTTCGGATTTTTCTCTTGTTCGAAATGCTCAGACGTTGAAACTTTCGCAACCCGTTGAGCGTCAGGATATTTACACTTGTAAGTCCATGGGGGTGATTTCAAAGTCCCGTGATTTGGCCTATGTCGAGACGAACGAAACCTATCACGGCCCCTTGCCAAAATTTCAACGTGGACCAGGTTTTGAAAACGAACGTAAAATTTTTATCTTGGGTCATCCGTTGGGGATGGCTTTACATATTGGTTTAGGAGAACTAACTCAAATTCGTCGTGATCATATGATGGCGGAGGTCTCGGCATTTGAGGGAAATTCTGGCTCTCCCGTATTTTCGCAATTAAACGGATTGCTTTTAGGGATCTTAATTGAGGGTGAAGAAGACTTCGAGAAAGATCGAGATTTTGGTTGTCTTCGTGTTGCACGGTGTGCGAGAGGCGAGTGTGAAGGAGAAAAAATCTCCCTTATGCCGAACAATAATTCATTTTTCTAATACTTTTGCAGTAAACCTTTACAGCTATAAGCTGCTTTTACACTTTTAGAACTTACTTTTTCGCCATTAAGAGTAATGATCGTCACTTCGCGACCGACAAGACTTATATTTACTTTTCCATTTCCATCTTTAGGGAGTCCACGTCCCCATTTTGGACCTACGGTAATTTGTTTGCCCATGACCATCGTAATAGCTCTTAAATCAACGATGAGTCCATCCAGTTCTGAGAGATAGAGAAATTCCTGGGAAATATAACTGTTCGGACTAGCAGCAATAAATTTCTTATAGTCCTCAATTTCCTCATTCTCCGCTTTGGGACCAATCATCACGCCATCACCACCACGACCATCAACTTTTTTAGCCACAAACTCAGTGACTCGATTAAAAAATTCGTCAAAAAATCCCTTATCTAATTTTCCAGATTTATTCGCAAATGAGCGAGTTGGAATATTTTTGATGATAGGCTCATTTTTTAAGTAAAATCGAATGAGGTCTTCGACAAACATATAAAACTGTTTGTCGCCAATAAAATCGATCCCTGGAGTGTAGTTTGTTTCTAAGCGGCCGTCTATAATGGCATGGAGCAGGCCCGGAATCTGGGTTTTGTTTCGCCAAGAATAAGACGAGTGCTTATCTACCAGCTGCTCAAGTTTTTCGATATCAGGAAGCAAGGTTTTAAGATCTATTTTTTCCATCACTTCTTGAATTTGATTTCGAACAAAAGGATCTAATTTCTTATCTTTTAGAGTGTCAGCGGCGGTTTCAAGCAGGTTTCTGATATGAGCTATCGGATGCCGGGAATCAAGCCAAGCATGCTCTCCATTTAAGAACATAAAGCCAACTTTTTCTAAAACCGGGCGGCCACGCAAGAAGTAGTCTAGGTACACGCCGTCATCTTTAACTAAAAGTTTTTTATGAGCGGTTTTGGGAGTTATGACTTCAATTCCATAGTCCGTAAAGATTTCTTGTATTCGATATTCTTCATTGTCAGAAAATGGAAGTTGCATGTAAATGATGGCCCGCCCCCCATTGGCTTTAGCTCTATCATTGAATTGTTTAGCAATACTTTTGTAGAAATCATCAGCATACTGAATTTTAAATTTTTCTTGAATTTGGGGATATTGACGAAGGATATATTCTTGAGCGAGTTTCAAATCTCCGATTCC
>JANPPO010000281.1:0-11304 GCA_031428555.1 Bdellovibrionales bacterium
TTGCAAGCCAAAGACCGACAAAAAGTTAGTCACTGATTCGACGAAATTTGACAGTAATAAACCATCTGGGCGCAGAGCCCACCCGTGCAGCTGGCATGGCCCCTAGAGGGGCGTTTTTCGGTATGGCTTTTGCTAATTTAGTCTGTATATGACAAAGAGAACCTTCGCTGTTTTGTGCGGCCTTATTGGCTTGATTATCATGTCGACGCCTTTTCCGGCATCCGCCATTGAATGCCGTCAAATTATTTCCGAAGCTGCTCGGGGGCCCATCGACGCAGCCACCTTGAACAGCTTGTATGCGAAGAGTCTTCTGCAAGAAAGAACTCCAGGCAATAAAGCAGGCCTCAGACTGGGAGAAACCGATACAGGTTACCAGCGAAGATTACTATTTGATTGGATTCAGCACTCGCCCTACCTCAATGAACTCACCTTAGAAAATACCCAGATGAAAGACCCTCACCATTGGGTTGGCACGACCAACCCCCTAACGCCGGTAGAAAGAACCAAAGATGGTTATGGCAGCATCGAGGAAAAAAATCTCTTTAGTCCGAATTTCTTTTATGAATCACTGTATATGCAATATGCCGACAAGATAGATCCAAAAATGATCGAGGAACTTAAAAAAAATAGAGATTGGCCTTTGGACAGAATGGACTATGGAATTGTCCGAGATAAAAAAATGACTGGCGTTGTTGAATCCCGCACTGAATATGGAATCAAACAAGATATCCTAGGAAAAGTTGTTGCGACTCTTCGAGTTTTCAACGGAATACCCGCACGGCAAATTGTTGTAGTAGGTGCTTCCGGCAAGACGCCTCTTATTATTCAGCGAGATCCTAAACTACCCTTTGAAAGAGTGATGGCCCAGCGCCAGATTACGACCAAAACTTCTGAACTCTTGACCCAGCTGCGTGCGCAAAATCCAAAAGCAGAAATTTTTGAAATAGGAAAGCTTTCAGTCTTGCCCGATCATCCAGACCGAGTTTCTGCGTTGACTGCGTTAGAGCTGTTTCTACTGACAAATTATTTGGAAAAATACCCCGACGCGAATTTTTATGTTCACGTCAACACTCGAGTCCATCTAGTTCATTACCGTCGTCGTTACGCACTCAACGAAATAGAAAGTGTCGAGACTGGCAAAGACCCTGTCACAGGCGAACCACAGATGGAGTGGATTCTAGTCCAAAAGGGCTCTGAAATAGCCAAGGCACTTCGCAAGGTCTATGAACTTTGATGTGCAAGGCTTCGAAAAAAAAGTTGGTGCGGCCGGAGAGCAGGCACTTTAAAAACTAAGCTCTCGAGATGACTTAGAAATTTCAAACATATTAACAACTTAAGGCGCCGCGACTTCTATGCGATTCTACTGGTTTTCATGGAGTTCTACTTTGCGGGTGGGCAAATCGCTCGAATTAAATTGCCTCTTCCTTCAAAACTTATTGCCAAAATTGGCAACTCTTGATAAGCTGAATTTGTGAGTCGTCGAGAATATTCTATCAGTATTAGGGTTAATGGTTTGCTTATAACAAAGCTGATTATTGATCCTCATTACGAACTAAAACATTCCGATAGCGTTTCCGATGAACTTATAATCGAACTTGTGAAGAAGCTTGATGGATTAGAGATCGGTGCGGATGATGTAGATCCACCGTTCACTTATTTTACCTCTGATAAAATAGAGTTGAATGGAAAATTCTATAAACTCATCTGGCTTCTTGAAGATCACCAGATTTATATTGGCGTCGTAAACGCGTACCGGAGGTAGCGATGGGATTTCCTAGTAAGCAACAAATTGAAAAAGCTCTTAAAAGACTTGAAAAAACAGATGGTACTTTAATGCTCCCTGAACATCCAACTCCACTTCAGAAATTCCGCTGGGATATTTGCCAAAATTTTCTAAAATATAAAAGAACTCATGAATGCTCGCAAAAAGAATTGGCTGAAATTCTTGGCGTTGATGAGGCCAAAGTCAGTAAGATTTTGCACCACCGAATTGATGAATTCTCTACTGACAGGCTTATCACTTTGTATGAAAAACTTGATCCTAATGTAAAATTGAGAGTCGGCTAAGCTATGTTATGTTATGAGACTCTCTAATTCGTTATCAAACAGCTCATAATGTTTTCAATTATTTATTTGGATCTACTTTGAATTGATCCTGATATTCGGGTTTAATGTCCGTGTCGAGAAGACACTGTACGTAATCTCGAAAAGATCCTCGGTTAATAACCATTTCATCCAGTTCTTCTGGTTGAGTTGCCAAAGTGTTATTCAAAGGAACGTTTTTGATTCTCTCGTTTACTTCATAACTAGTACCGTTACCGCTTGCGAAAAAAGGCCCAGTGGGAAATTGCGTTGAAGCTTTATAACTAAAATTCAATTTAACATACGGAGAGTATAGCATTTTGTAAATTGCGCCGTTGACATCGGTATGTTGAAGTTTTTGCCTTATAGCTACAGAATTAATTTTTATCTCAACTTCAATTTGATGGTTTTGAATTAGACCCTTGAGAGTTAAGGTTCTTGGCAAAGTAGATTCACCTTTTAAATCCCAAGAAACTGAATCATTCGAAGTCCGTGATAAATCCAATTTGACAGTTTGTTGAGTCCATAATTCACATTTTAACTCGGCTTTGTTGTACTTAATCTTAAGAACTTCATCAAGCGACTTACCCAAAAGGTTCAGAGCAGTCGGTTTTTCATTCTGTGGACTCACTGTTGGAGTATTTCTATTTTTGTCATCGTCTTTGGCACAGCCAGAAAATATTGAAGTTAAAATCGCAATTATAAATAGCAAATAGACTCTTTTCATAAAACCTCCGAAGGAATTACGTAGCCTAAATAGACTTTTAAGACAATTCTATTTTCTCCTTTATATGAATAGGTTTTTATTTTCTACACATGTAACTCAATAAAAGCGGGATTAGCTTTCCTATTGATTTCTACTACTGAAAAAATCAGCATCTGAAAATCTGAGTGGGCAGAAGTGGGCAATTCAACTTTTTGAGGCTTCAAATCAAAAAGGAGAAGAAAGCGAATTGGTGCGGCCGGAGAGATTTGAACTCCCGACACCCTGGTTCGAAGCCAGGTACTCTATCCAGCTGAGCTACGGCCGCACATCGTTTGAAAGTAAATTTATAGTAAAAGACTAACGCAGTGTCGACAAGAAAAGTGGAGCGTCACCTTTTGCGTTAATCTTTGATTATCAGGTGATCGGTGAGTTGGTTGCTCGCTGTGCTGGCTGCTGGGAGTTTGTTTTTGAGGATGTCTCCGCAGCGCATGATTGCCTTTTCGAAACCTTCGTACACTCGGCCCTTTTTAAATTCATCCGTCATGAGTCTTACGATCTCATCCCACGTTTCGACTGGATAGTGGGCCGCAATTCCTTCATCGGCTAAGATTACGACCCGTCTTTCCATAACAGAAACAAAAATCAGAATACCTGTGCGCTTCGTCGTTTTCTTCATTTGAGTTCGGTAAAATTCAAGTTCAGCCCTTGCATGGACTTGAGTGATCTCATCATCATTCGGAGTGAAAACGCGTTGAAACCAAGCGAGTTTGCCTAAGTAAATTGATAATAAGTAAAAAAGAATAAACGCAACTGGTGGGGCCATCATCGTCATACTGTCCCACTTGTTCTGAAGATAAACGGCTTCAGCAACTACAAACACAAGAGTGAGAGTTGAAGTGAGAATCCACTTTACGTGTCCAACAGTACTTGATCGCCTCACGATGATGGGAACGATCTCACCTTCGGTCAGTCGTTCGGCCTCTGCCACGTGTTGAGTGATTTTTGCGATCTCTGCTTCTGTTAAGTAATTTTTTATCCAATTTTTCATCATATCACCATGAACTCGAAGATCCGCCGCCGCTGAATCCTCCGCCTCCGCCAGACCAGCCGCCGCCACCGCCGCCGAATCCTCCACCGCCACCAAAGCCGCCGCCACCCATCCATCCACCATTTGTGAATCGTCTGCGACCGCCACCTAATCGTCCGAAGAAAATAATCAAAATCCAAAGAGGTATGATCACCCAGAAAGGCAATGAAACGCCTTTTCTGCTTTGAGCCGCACGCGGTTTTGCTAAAGTTTGTAATTCTTTGCCGTCTAGGACTGCAAATATTCCGCGAACACCTTGGAAAACACCTTCAGACATTTGGCCATCACGAAAATAAGGAACGACAATATCTTCTGTAATTCGTTTAGCATAAGCATCAGGCATGACACCTTCTAAGCCTTGGCCAACTTCGATACGCATTTTTCTGTCGGTTGGTGAAATCAAAAATAAGAGTCCGTTGTCTTTTTCTTTTGTTCCGAGTTTCCACTGTTCAACAATTTCGATTGAAGCTTGTTCAATCGGAAGTCCCTGAAGGGAGCTCGTAATATAAACCTGGATTTGAGCCATATCGCGCTGATTGAAAGTTTGAAGCGATTGCTCGATTTCAGCTTTGTGCGCAGGAGTTAAAAGTTGGGCTTCATCAATGACGGGTCCACTCAGCCAAGGCGTTTTAAATTTCGCTTGCGCGAGTGAACTTGAGACCACAAATAAAAGCCCAATTAGGCCAAAAAACAATTTGGTCATTAAAACTTAACTTCCGGAGCTGTTTGAACTTTAGCTTTTTCTTCTTCCGTTACATCCCACTGAGGCATTTTCGCGTGATGATAAACGATTGAGTTCATAAAACTTGTTGGAGGAACTGTGATCAAATTGTTGAAACCCTGGATCGATTCAATGTAACGCTGACGAGCGATCGTGATACGATTTTCTGTTCCTTCAAGTTGTGCTTGAAGATCTCTAAATTGAGTATCTGCTTTTAGATTAGGATAGTTTTCAGTCACCATTAAAAGTTTTCCAAGTGCCTGAGACAACTGTCCTTGATTTTGAGCATAAGCACTCAATTGCGCAGGGGTTGCATTTGAAGGATCGATCGTGATGCTTGTCGCTTTAGCACGAGCCTCTGTCACTTGAGTTAAAGTTTCGCCTTCGTGTTTTGCGTAACCTTTGACAGTGTTGACTAAATTTGGAACTAAGTCCGCACGACGCTTATATTGATTCGTTACTTCAGCAAGTGATGCTTCAGTCTGATTCTTTGCTTGAGGAATTGATTGGAGTCCACAGCCTGTTAAAAATAGTGCTGCTACTACAGAAATGACCATTGTTTTCATTTTAGCTGAATTCATTAAAGATGCTTTCATTATAATTCTCCTTAAAACAGGTTCTTGTAACGGAAAACCCGTTAAAACAGCCGGATCATAAACTGTTAAAACACCTCTCACAACAAGAACCGGATTTGACAAGCTCAGACAAACCGATTCCAATGACAACTATGTCCGTTCGCAATCTTAAACTCAAATATCGGATATCAGGGCCTTTTCTATTCGTAGACAAAGTTTCCGGCGTCAATACTCACGCACCCGATCCACATAAACCAGGCTTAGTTGAAATGCTTCAACACGAACTAGGGCAAGTCCTTCATGTGGTGAGCCGCCTTGATAAAGGCACCTCTGGGGCTCTTGTGTTTGCTCTCAATCCTGAAGCGGCGCAAAAGCTAACAAAGAAGTTTGAGAATCACGATATTGAAAAAAAATATATTTTTCTAACTGATAAGGCCCATAAATTAACAGAGTTTTCCCATAAATCGATGATTAGTAAAGATGGGAATCTTCCGATAAGTGATCCAAAATCAGCTAATCCAAATGCGACTACCGATTTTAAACTCTTGAAACAAGTGGGCTCTTTTCATCTTTGGGAAGCGACTCCCAGAACTGGAAAGCAGCATCAGATCAGGCTCCATGCTCAAGATCAGGGCATTCCAGTCCTTGGAGATCTTGAACATGGTGGTAAAGCTTTTTACCGACTTTGTTTGCATGCTCAGGAAATTGAATTTGAACTCGACAATGAAAAACACAAACATACTTCTTCACAACCAGTTTGGGTAAATCAATTGCCGGAAGACTACTTGGAACTTTTTGAGTGCGTGTTTAAAAGAAATAATCTACTTCAAGTTCCTACTTCAACCGAGGAATGTCTTCGCTGGGCCCATCAGGAATTAGAAGATTTTCGAATCGATCAGTTCGGAGACCATCTTTGGGTCTATTGGTATAAAAAAACTGAACCTGAAAAAGCAGATCTTCAAAAATTTGAAGTTTTAGGTAAAACTTTAAATCGCAGTGGTTGGATCAGAGAAATGATCAACCGCGGAGCCAAAGGCGAAAATTCAAAAATCTGGCCGATCGGTACTCCACAGAAAAGATGGACCGCAAAAGAAAATGAATTAATTTACGAATTCCGATCTGATCAAGGCATGTCCCCAGGACTTTTTTTAGACCAACGGGAAAATCGCGTTTGGATAAAGGAGAACTCTAAAGACAAAAAAGTATTAAATCTTTTTTGTTATACGGGCGGCTTCACTGTTAACGCGGCACTAGGTGGCGCCACTGAAACTTGTTCCATCGACGCAAGCAAGACTTATCTTGATTGGACTCAAGTGAATATGCTTCACAATGGAATCGATGTAAAATCCGGCGCTCACCAATTTTGGGAAGCGGATTGCATTTTCTTTTTAAAAGGCTCCATTAAAAAGGGACGGAAATTTGATTTGATTATTTGTGACCCCCCGTCTGTTGGCAGGTCTAAAGAAGGCACTTTCCAAATTCATAAAAATTTGCCCGAGCTTCTAGAGGGCTGTTTGAAATGCCTCGAGCCTGAAGGTCGAATCCTGCTTTCAACTAACTATGAGGGCTGGACTCTAGAGGATTTACAAAAGCAGGTCTTTGCTTACCGAAATATCTACTCAATAGAGGTTTTACCGGCTCCTCAGGCTTCTTTTGATTTTGAATTGCCTTCTGAGGCACCGCTTATGAAGTCCTTGATCGTCAAGCGCCGCTAAGCTAAAAGAACTTCATGAAATCAACTCGTTCGAAAGAACTTAAAAACTTTAAGCTCGGCCAAAATCAAACTGAATATCCCTCGACTTATGCACCCGAAATGCTGGAAGCCTTTGATAATAAAAATCCAGGTAAAATTGCGTGGACGACTTTTGTCTGCACGGAATTTACTTCACTTTGTCCAAAGACCGGCCAACCTGATTTCGCAAAAATATTTGTAAACTACATTGCTGATAAAAAAATGGTCGAAAGCAAATCCTTGAAGCTTTATCTTTTTTCTTTTAGAAATCATGGCGATTTTCACGAAGATTGCGTTCAAACCATTTGCGATGATTTGGTGAAGCTGATTAAACCAAAGTACTTGGAAGTTGTTGGCGAATTTACTCCGCGTGGTGGAATCGCGATTTATCCCTTCGCAAGCTTTTCTAACACAGAAGAAAAATTCCGAGTTCTTTATCAAGAGCGATTGATTAATTACGCTCCTGGTAAGTATTCGATGAAATTAGATCGACTTTATTAGTTTGCCAGGCCAAGGCCTGAGTAAGTTGCCAAGCTTAAGTTAAGCCTGAGTTAGGCTTAACTTAAGCTTGGGCTGAGACTAATCTTTGCAAAATGTCCGCGCTAGAGTCTTGCGTCCGAATATAATAATGAGCCTTTAAAATATCTTTTTCTTCCTGAGTCACATCTGCAACTTTTCCGAAACGAGCCAAACGCTCGAGATAAATGTGGTAAAGGCTAAGTGCCCCCGCGACTGAAATATTGAAACTTTGAACAAAACCATTCATGGGGATGATCACCCGCTCGTCACTGAGTTCAAACATTTCTTTTGAAATACCGTCTTTTTCGTTTCCCAAAACTAAAGCGGTGGGAACATTCCAATCGATTTCATCGATGGGCTTCGAAGCTTCTAAACTTGTTGCGACGATTTTGTGGCCCCGTTTTTTCAAGTCCTTTATGCAGTCGACAGTATTCTTCCACTTTTTTACTTCAGTCCACTTGTCCGCACCTTGAGTTACCCGCTTCGCTTCTTTGAATTTTTCCTGAGTTTCAATGATATGAAAATTCACGAAGCCAAAAGCTTCTGCGGTTCGCATAACAGCGCTAATATTTCCGCGGTCATAAATTCCTTCTAACACGACAGCATTTGAAAAGTTTCTGCAGGCCGCAACTCTGTCAATTTTTGCCAAGCGTTCCTGTGTTAAAAGGGGGCCAATCGTGTCCATGACGATTTTGTAATGAACATGGAGATTGTCCCTAACAGGAATATTGGCTGACAGCGGGAAAAGGCTCATCTGTAGAGGGCTTCTGGTTTCTGAGCTAGATCGCGAGTGATGTTTTTTTGGTGAGCTTCCAAGGTACCGCCGCCAATTTCTAATAACTTGGCATCACGCCATAATCTTTCGACAACGTATTCACCTACATATCCATAGCCACCAAGAACTTGAATTGCACGGTCAGCTACGTTTTTAGCCATAGTTGTTGCGACAAGTTTGACACCGTCTGAATCCAGTCTGTTGCCTTCAGCATTCAAATCCATTTTGCGAGCCACTTCATAAACATATGCGCGGCTTGATTTGTATTCAGCGTAAGATTCGCCAATATACTTTTGGATCTGACCAAAATGACTAAGAGGTTTTCCGAAAGCCTCACGCTCTTTTGCGTACTTAATCATGATTTCTAAAGATCTACGTGCGATACCGATCGACATCGCAGCTAATGTTAAACGCTCGATTTCGAGGTTTCTCATCATGTGAACCATCGAATCACCTTCGTGACCGATGAGGTTTGCTGCTGGCACTTCACAGTCTTGGAAAACAAGTTCGGCTGTGTTTGATCCGCGCATCCCTAATTTGTCTTTGATTTTTTGTCCGACCGAAAATCCTTTGAAAGATTTTTCAACGAGGAAACTTGAAATAAGGGCACGGCCGTTTTTTTCACCCGTCTTTGCGTAAACTAAAATCAAATCACAAGGAGTTCCATTTTCATCGATCGTTCCATTTGTAATCCACATCTTGCGACCATTTAAAATGTAATGATCGCCTTTCTTAACAGCTGTTGATTGCATTCCTAAAACGTCAGTTCCAACAGCGGGTTCGCTCATGGCCATGGCGCCGATCCATTCACCCGAACTCAGTTTAGGTAAGTATTTCGTTTTTTGAGCGTCACTGCCATTTACCGCTAAATTATTCACCATCAACATGGAGTGCGCTAAATAAGCGAGGCAAAATCCAGGATCGCTGGCTGAAAGCTCTTCGTGGATGATCGTTGCAGCAGTTGCATCCATGCCAGCCCCGCCGTAATTTTCGGGAACTGTGATGCCCATGAGACCGAGCTCTCCCAATTTTTTGAAAAGTGAGAGATTAAACATTTCTTTTTTATCTGACGATGCAGCTTGTGGTTCGACTTCGCTTTTAACGAAGGAACTTAAGGTGTCTCGAAGCATATTGTGTTCAGAAGTTGGATTGTAGAGGTCGAAGTCTTTGTAGCTTTGCATAGAATGAATTTTCTCCTTCACGCTCATCTGTTTTCGCGAAGCTTGAGGGAAAACTCAAGTCGTTTTTTGACATGGCGCATAGCGCTTGAAAGTGCCCTCCCGCTTATACTATTTGGATGAAAGCTAGCGTTCTTGCAGTCGGAACAGAATTAACCTCGGGCCAGATTACAAACCGGAATGCGGCTTGGGTTTCGAAGCGTTTATCTGACTTAGGCGTTCAAACAGAAATCCACATCACAGTAGCCGACGACCGTACAGCTATTTTAGAAGCTCTCGTTTTACTCAGTCAAAAAAGTGACCTGATTTTCGTCAGCGGCGGCTTGGGGCCAACTTCCGATGATTTCACTCGAGAACTGATCACAGAATGGGCAGAACAGCCGGCCGAGTTCCATGAGCCCTCGTGGCAGAAAATTCAAGATCGATTAAACGCTCGAAATTTACCAATTAAGGATTTTCAGAAGCAGCAATGCTACTTTCCAAAAAACAGCCGAGTTCTTGATAATTCAGTGGGAACTGCGAATGCATTTTATCTGACTAAGGGAACGAAGCACCTGTGGGCACTCCCTGGGCCCCCGAATGAAATACTGGCCGTGTGGACAGATCACATTCATTCACAATTAGAAGATCTCACAAAAGATTTAAATCGCTACATGACGGTTTCTTGGGACGCACTTGGCTTAGGCGAGGCTGTGGCTCCTTCATTGATTGAACATATCGTAAAAGATTCTGGCGCTGAAGTTGGCTACCGAGTTCACATGCCGTATTTAGAAATTAAGCTTTCGTTTTATAAATCCGAGCAGGAAAAAATGAAACCCTACATTGCAAAAGTCGAAGAGGCCTTGAAAGCCTACACCGTCAGCCGCGATGGGGACGATATATTAAATCCATTAAATAAAATTCTTTTAAATGTACCGCACCTTTTTGTTCGCGACGAGATTTCTGAAGGGCTTTTATTCTCTCGCTTACAGACAATTCGAACCAGAGAACTGACACTCACAACCGATAAATCTTTGGTAGCTCAAGGAAAGAGCTGGCAAATTCTATGTCATTTTGTAAACGAATTTGAATATGAACTGGAACTTTTATCGCCGCAAAAAAAGCCTTTCAAAAAGTTGATTACAAGTCCATTTGGCCAAGTACCTCAAATGTCGCAACGAAGACGACAATACTTTACTGAAGTGACTTTAATTACCGCTGTCCAACATTGGAGGGACTGATGAAAAAAGTTATTTTATGTGTGGCTCTTGCATTAAGCTTTGTCAGCTGTGCAAGGCTTGATTTTGGACTTCAGTTTTTTAGCATTTATGTAAATTCCGAAGTAGATGACATGTTCGAACTGAGTAACCCGCAAAAAGATCTATTCGAAAAAAAATTCTCTGCTGAATTAGAAAAAGTTAAGCGCGATCAGTTTCCCGTCTATGCAGATTATTTAGAGAAGATCGTAGCTGCTGTACAAAGCACCTCGCTAACAGGGGAAAAAGTTTCCCAGCTATTCGATGAAGGAATTGAAATGTTTATGCAGACTCCTCCACAATGGAAAGCTGCTACAGAAGAAGTCGTTGTCACTTTAAAAACTGAGCAGTTTAAATCGTTCGAAGAATATTTTGATAAGAAAATCAGCAAGCAAAAAAACAGATATAAGACTCCCAAGGACCGGCAGAAGCAACAGATGAAGTCGATGGAAAAATGGATAGATGAATCCGTCGAAGACTTAACTAGTGGCCAGGAAAATCGCTTACTTCAGCACATTAAATCAAATCCAAAACCATATGAACTACTGATAACCAGCCAAGAACACGTTTTCAATCAGTTTAAAGAGGCTTTCCCAGACCCTCTTAAACGAAAAGAATTTATACAGAAATTTTTGACCGACTGGAGAAGTCTTCAATTGCCAGAGTACGTAAAAGCCCACGAACTTTACTTGGC
>JANPPO010000282.1:0-3534 GCA_031428555.1 Bdellovibrionales bacterium
AAAAATCATGCAGCCGTTCTTTACGACCAAACCGATTGGCTTTGGAACTGGTTTAGGCCTCATGATTTCACAAACTATTGTTGAAAATCACCGTGGAAAGATCGAACTTCTGGAAAATGAACCGCAAACAACTTTCATTATTCGACTTCCGAAGTTACAATCGACAAATGAAGTATCACCCGCCATTCCATGAATTTAACTTTGAAACGACCCGTTCCTCGGGGGCCGGTGGTCAGCATGTCAATAAGACTGAATCTGCTGTCATCCTCAGGTGGAGTCCAAGCCTTAGCACTGCTTTCAGTGAATACGACCAATATAAAATAATTCAATTTTTAGCAAAAAATCTGACTCGCGACGGAGAACTCCTCATTCGAAGCTCTGAAGCCAGATCGCAAAAACAAAACAAAGATACTTGTGTTGAAAAGTGGATTGCTCTGATCGAGAAAGCTTTAAAGCCTAAAATCAAACGAATCGCCACCCGGCCGACTCGTTCATCAAAAGTTAAACGTGTTGATGAAAAAAAGCGGCATTCAAGTATTAAAAAGCTGCGCGGAAAAGTTTCAGGATCTGATTAGTTTCAGTCAGCTTATCGGGGTTTGCGATTTTCTAATTCGATGATTCTTTGATTTAATCTGAAGACCTCGGCCTTTAAGTCATAGAACTGTCTTTGCCATTCCTGTGGAATATCAGCTTTTGCTGGTGGCGCATCAGCAATTTGCGCATCTGGATTTGCAGCAGCTTGAGGCGTTCGATCATCTTGGCCGATTTGATTAACTTGTTGCTCGTATTCCTGATAGCTCGGAACGCTAGCTGTCTTGCGACTTTGGGCAAGCTTTCGCATTTGCATATCTTTACCCGTCTCAAGTGCGGTGACGAGCTGTTCATCACTCAGTGCGTGACCTTGGATCCCAATATTTTGTTTTAACTGGATCAAATTTTTATACTCACCATAAACTTTTTTAAATTTCGAAACGCTTGGAGGAAAATCTCCAATAAAAAGGCAAACACCCACCAGAGCAAATAATAGAGAGACTATAAGACTGCTCAACATACTTCGAAACATTCCACTAAATAAACTCACAAAGTTGGTCCCCTTTGTGAGTTTATCGGAATTTCTGTTTAGATTTTTAAGGGGCTTCTAAGATTGCCGCAACACCCATACCACCAGCGGTGCAAATTGAGATGAGGCCCCGACCTTTGCCGTGGTTTTTGAGTAGTTTAGCTAATGTCGCAACGATTCTGCCACCTGTTGCTGCGAATGGATGTCCCATTGCAAGACTTCCACCTTTCACATTTAATCGATCTCTTGGAATTTCGCCTAAAACTTTGCTTCTGCCCAAATAGTTTTTGCAATATGTCGGATCATTCCAGGCTTTGAATGTGCAAAGAACCTGTCCTGCAAATGCTTCGTGAACTTCATAAAAATCAAAATCTTGAAGGCTTAAATTATTTCGCTCTAAAAGTCTTGAGACAGCAATAGTCGGCGCCATAAGCAAACCTTCGCCCTTTACATAGTCTAAAGCCGCGACCTCACAGTCGACGAATTTAGCTAAAATCGGCAATCCCTGCTTTTGAGCTTTTTCCCGGCTTGCTAAAAGAACGCAGCTTGCACCGTCCGTTAAGGCAGTTGAATTACCAGCAGTTAATGTTCTATCACCTGGGTAATCAAAAGCTGGTTTTAACTTTGCCAATTTTTCTATCGTTGTATCAGCTCTTAAGATTGAGTCTTTTTTAACTCCTCTAAACTCAAAAATCATGTCATCAAAGAAATTTTCGGCGTAAGCTTGAGCTCCCTTATGATGGCTTTCAAAAGCAATCGCGTCTTGTTCCGATCGAGGGATCTTCCACTCTTGAACCATTTTTTCACAATGTTGACCCATTGATAATCCGGTTCGAGCCTCAATAACAGCCGGCAGAACTGGCTTTAAATCCGAAGGCCTAAACTTAATGAGGCCTTTGAATTTATCGCCGGCATTTTTTGCCATATTGAGCGCAACCATCTTTTCAGAAAAAGACCGCGGATACAAAATTGGTAAATCTGTATTGGTATCTGATCCACCACCAATGCCCCACTCGATCTGTCCAAGTTTGATCTTGGATGCGATTTGATTAACAGCTTCTAAGCCAGTTCCACAAGCGCGCTGAATAGAGTGAGCCGGAGTCCACGGATGAAGGCCTGACCCTAAGACACTTTCTCGTGGCAGAGACCATTCGTTTGATGGATTAATAACGGAACCTAAAGCGACATCACCCAAGATTTGGTTTTCCAAATTAAATTTTTTCGTAAGTGCAGTTAAAGCAGCTGTCATTAAATCCTGATTTGTTGTCTTTAGATAATAAGTCATAGACTTCACAAAGGGAGTTCGCTGACCTCCACATATTACGGCTTCTCTCATAACGACTCCTTATCTTTCTCTATCTCTAGAGTAATACTTAATTTTTTATTTTTTATTCTTTTTTATCTGTCTTTTTTAAAAACTGGCGTATTTCTTCTAACCAGGCTTCAGTTAGCTTACTATCGGCTTTATATTTGACGATAATACTGTCGATTAAGTCATTTCGATTAAAACCTTCTGACGGAAATCCTTGCATCACCGCAACAATCACTTCGCCCAAGTAACTATACACCAACCGACCATTTGAAGCTTTTTCGCTTGGACTTGTTAAAAACTGCTTTTGATATTGTTTTAAGTCTTCGATAACATCGCTAGGAAAGTCAGGTGACAATTTGTAACTTGAAATGACATCAGGATATTGATTCCAAACTCCACTTTCATCCGCATTCAGCTCTTGGTTCAAATACCACCTTTTAAAAAGAAGAGATTCGACCCGAAATCGACAAACCGTCTGAAGCAGCTTGAGGTCGATTAACTTTTCAGCTTCATCGTCTCCTAAATTTCGTGATAAATAACTACCGACAATGACTTCGATCAAAGAACGATCTACTTCAAAACATGGCAAGCGACTTAATTCGTATATGAGACTCCAAGGATCGTCGGAGTTTGTTAAGTAAGCTAAAAGATCATCAAGCCAAATCGCAAAGTCCGGCCGAGAAGTCAGACAGGAATCGATTTCTCTCATCTCGAGCATGTAGGAATAAAGAAGATCTCTCCATTCGACTAGGAGCTGATAGGTTTTTGCTTTTGATCTTTTTTTAAGACCCACGCCAAATTGATCGAAGTATTTTTCTATATACTGAACGTAAGCTGAACTATCTCCCCTAAAAATATAGAGAGCAGCTAAAGATTCAGTTCGCTTGTGTTTTTTTTCTGAAAGAATAAAGTTTTCATGAATAAGCGGTAGATACTTTTGATTTAGAGGCAAAAAATGGTAACCGTTAAAATAGACAAGCGTATCAGGAAACAAATCCGTGGACGAGATCTCATAGAACTCACAAAAGTTTCTTTGAAAAAGGAAAAATTCCAAAATGAAAGTCGATAGCATATCCGTCGTCAGATAATGCTGCATATACCATTCTGATTTAATGTCTTCTAGCTTTTCGACAAGTCCCACAACTTGAGTCTTCCGCAAAAG
>JANPPO010000283.1:0-6648 GCA_031428555.1 Bdellovibrionales bacterium
TGGAAAAAGAATTCGAAAATTTTCTAAAGAATCTCAAATGTCATTGGCTGAAGCCAGTATTGTGGCTGAAGAAACAATATCTGGAGTTCGAACAGTTAAATCTTTTGGTCAAGAGCCTGCAGAAGTTGATCGCTATCGAAGCTCCATGGAACACGCGTTGATGTTTATCAAAAAAAGAATCAGGGCGATCGGTGAATTCATTGGTGTTGCGATGATTGCTGGCTCAAGCGCGATTTGCTTTGTTCTTTGGTATGGCGGTCGCGAAGTCATTCAAGATCGAATGTCGGCTGGGGATATTACTCAGTTTCTTTTGTATTTAGCACTCGTTGCAATTGGAGTCGGCAGCCTTGGAGGACTTTGGGGTGATCTCATGTCAGCTATTGGGGCAAGTCAGCGAGTTTTTGAAATAATGGAACGCTTGCCCGCAGTTGCGGATGAGGGCGTAGAGGATTCAACCTTAAAAGGTTCTATTGAATTTCAAAATGTTCATTTTAGTTATCCGACACGATCAGATGCTGAAGTCTTAAAGGGAATAAGTTTCAAAATTCTTCCGGGACAAATGGCAGCACTTGTTGGCTCTTCTGGAAGTGGCAAATCAACTATTGCAAGTTTACTTCCACGGTTTTATGAACCAACTACTGGGACAATTCTTTTAGACAATCATAAACTATCGAATTTAAAAACTTCTTGGATAAGAGACCAGATTGGAATCGTTTCGCAAGAGCCAATTCTGATTTCTTCAACAATTGAACAAAATATTCGATATGGAAAACCAAAAGCGACTGACTTTGAAATCCAGAATGCCGCAAAAGCAGCCAATGCTTTGGAGTTTATAAATTCTTTTCCGGAAGGTATCGCAACAAGAGTCGGTGAAAAAGGTCTTCAACTTTCCGGAGGACAGAAACAACGAGTTGCCATAGCCAGAGCGTTACTGAAAAATCCTAAAATTCTTATTTTAGACGAAGCCACCAGTAATCTTGACACTGCTAGTGAACAATTAGTTCAGGATGCTCTGTATCGATTGATGGAAGGCCGCACAACTTTGGTTATTGCTCATAGACTTGCGACTGTCAGAGATGCAGATGTTATCTTTGTTGTTCATGAAGGTCAGATTGTGCAGACAGGTAAACACGAAGATCTTGCTAGTCAAACGCAAGGTCTTTACTATCAACTTTTACAACGGCAACTTAAATAAGCGCTCCAAGGAGAATTCATGCGTCCAACTTTATCTGAAAATCAGGTTCATAGCGAGGCCCATCAGGTCATCGGAAACTTTCACCGTGATGTTATTACAAATATAGAAGCTGCAATTAAAGAAAATGAATGGGTCGTTGTTGGAATGGCCGGAAATCCATTTGTCATAAAAGCTAAGAAACATTTAGAAGCAAAAAATTTCAAGTTTAAATACATTGAACAAGGCAGCTATATGTCTCAGTGGAAGCAACGCCTTGCGATTAAACTTTGGAGTGGCTGGCCGACATTTCCACAAGTTTTCCACAAAGGAAAACTTATTGGCGGTTTCAATGATTTGAAAAAATACTTACCGTAAAAGTTATTTTCTAAAAAATAACTTCATAAAAAGACCTTGGCCAAATCCCCACATACCGTTTAACAGCAGTCCAAAAGGAATCATAACAGGATTGATTGCGATCCCTTTTAATGGAAATACCACTAAAAAAGCGACTGCTGTTGGGCCGATTGCTCCGAGCAGTATGGCTTTGATCCAAAATTTAGCTTTTGAATCGTTTTTAATTAAATAGCCGATCAATACTCCCCAGAGACCACCGAAAAATGCCGATGATATGACAGCTGGAACTCCAAATGGCTCAGTCGGATTCATATTATACGGCTTAACTAAAGCAACACCGACTAAAAAAATAAGTCCTAAAAGCCCCTGGTGAAAAACTAGAGTTGATAAAAAACCTGCAGCAAAATTTAAAGGATGTTTTTTCATTCGTTTAATTTAGCATAGAATTTCTTTTGAGCAGCAAACAAATAGACTTGTATCTGCCACGACTTAACCTGTTTTGACAAAAGCGGACTCTTAAATACTAGACTTGAGACCTACCCAAGGCTGGCTCTATCTGCAGAAGTTTACTTGGTAAGACACCCATGATGGACTTATAGAGCTTAAGAAATAGTCCCTAAACTTTTAAACAAAGAGGAATTCATGCAACGTTATTGGTCTAAGACCCTTTTTTATATTGGATCGTTTTTAGCGTGCACAATTATGGCAATTACAGCTGGTTGTGCTTCCGGTGGTTTTAAACTTACAAGAAAATATGCTAGTTGGGTTAACTCGAATAACATTATTATTCGTATCGTTCTTTACATTTTAACATCCGTTGTTTTTGCCGTAACAATGCTGATCGATATGGTTATCTTTAATACAATTGATTTTTGGGAAGGCAAAGTTTCTGGTGGTAAGTATGAATTCAAAGATGGCGAAAAATTATATCAGGTTCATCATGAAATCCAACCTGGCACAGGATTAAAGAAATCAACTATCAAAGTTTTAAATCCTGACCAGACAGTTATTCAGCATGTTGTATTAAACGAAACAACTACTGGACTTATTGAAATGACAGTTGATGGAAAATTAAGAAGTCGCGTACAAAATATCACTTCAATTCCTGTTGCGACAATGTTTGATGAAAGTGGAAAAGTGATGGAAGAAAAAGTTCTATTACCTAATTCGCCAATTTATAATGGCCAGTTTTTAGCTCGCCAGTAGTTTTCAGGAAATATACGTTAAAGTCGGCCAATACTCTATTCAGATTAGGGCCGGCTTAATTCAAACTAGATTAAACTTTGAACTCTTTGATAAAACGATTCGCCATAATTTCATCATCTCCTACATAACCGATACTCAATCGTAATAGACCTGGCGATAATCCCATTAATGCTTGTTCTGCTTCCGGTATTTCGCTCGAAGTGCTGATTGCTGGGCAGCTCATGAGAGTTCTAGAAAAGCCTAGAGATACTGCGTACAAGCCGAACTTTTGTTGCTGTAATCTGCTTGCGAAATCAAGCGCACGTTTTGAACTTTGACAATCAACGACCATCATTCCGCCAAAACCAAAATCTTTATTCATCATGGTTGAAAACAATTGATAGTCGGGATGACTTTTGAGGCCCGGATAAATAACTGGAATTTTTTCTTCCGTTAAGCGATTCGCTAAATAACTGCAGCTTTGTGAATGGGCCTTCATTCGAATTGGAAGGTGGTCTAGGCGCATATAGAGTTCGTGTGCAATTCTTGCGTCCATAACGGGCCCCGTTAACATGACCATTCCATGATTTATATCGATAAGTTGATCAATGAAGTCTTTGGGACCGGTGATGGCACCGCCCATCATGTCGCTAGCGCCAGAAATATACTTTGTACAAGAATGTACAATAATGTCTGCGCCGAATTTTGCCGGCGTCATGATCATAGGAGTAAAAGTATTATCAACAATCAATTTTAAATTTTTCTTTTTACAAATTTTACTCAACCGCTCTAAATCAGTCACTCTTAATAGCGGATTACTTAGAGTCTCGACATAGATCGCTTTTGTTTCAGATGTTATTGCAGACTCAACTGACTTAAGATCGCCCGTATCAAGAAAGCTTACTTTTATCCCAATATTGGGAAAGAGATTTTGAAAAAGTGCATAAGTTCCACCATAAACAGTTCGAGAAGAAATGAGGTGGCCACCCGTTGGCATCAGTTGTCTTAAAGTGCAGTAAATTGCCGACATGCCACTAGCTAAGCCAAGTCCGGCTTCCATGTTCTCCATGATAGCGATTTTTTGACTAAAAGCTTTTACTGTCGGATTTGAATGGCGACTGTAAAGGTAGCAGCCCGCTATTTCACCATGAAAAGCTTTTTCCATGTCTTCAGGGTTTAAAAAGGTTGAAGTTGCAGCAACATCAATTGCCGGTACAACGCCACCCTCTTCACCGAAATGCTGGACGTCACGCAAGTTTTGAACTATTTTTTCCATTATTAAGACTTAGCCGACCTTACCTAGTGTTGTATAGATAGAAAACTCTATTTTGCTACTGTGCAAATCGAATCAAAGGTTGGAAATCGCTTTAATTTGTTATAGTTTTTAGGCACTTAACTGTTCATTAAAGGAGATTTAAAATGGCTAAAGGCGGAGAAAAGAATAAAGAGACTAAGGGCAAAGCAAAGCTCACTACGAAAGAAAAACAAGACAAGAAAAAAGAAAAAGCTAAAGCTAAGGGTAACTAAGTCAGGTCGATATTGAAAAAGGCATCCTTAAGACAAGTACAGTCAGAAAAAGTCCGCTATTTTCTTAAGGATGTTCAAATCCTTTGTGCCCTACCGACATCAAAGAAGTTAGATAAGCTAACTCTTGATGAATACCCCTTCGATAACCAATTACTCACTGCAAGTCGCATCTATCGAGAGAGTCGCAAACTTTACCTTTCGTTAGGCGGAAAATATACTAGCAAAGTTTGTTCCACGATGCGCGCACTCAGCGCACAAGATCTTTTTAAAGATGAAATTTCATTTACTCCATCATTAACAGAGTTGCTTTGGTTTAAAGACCATTTCCATGAAGTATCTGATCCTGAGCAGGAAGTGGAAGCGCTTGTTAGGTTTAATGAAATTTCAATTTTTCATGAACAGAATCATCGGGTGATCTGGCGCCTGCTTCCACCTGCGCCAAAAGAGGAAAGAGATCTTTGTCGTTATTTAAATTTTGCTGAAAGTCTTGTCGTCATTTTGGATTTGGCTTTAGGTGATGAACTTGGCTCTAAGAATTCTTATATATTTGAAAGAATGAAGGTTATTTACCGATCTTCAGGAAGTTTAAAATTTAAAAATAAATCTAAAGAGGAATACCGTCGATATTTGCTTTCGCTTTTTGCTACAACTTATTACGCGCTTGAAACAATTCATTACGATGATATTCTAGCTGCTGTTGATTTTATTCTTCCAAATCAGAAAACAATGAATAAGCAGGCAGTTCAAAGGGGGCTGGAAATTAGCGAGCTCTTTACAAGAGTCACTAACCCGCTCTGGCAAGAAAGGTACTGGAAAACTGCTAGCAGCAAACTCCGGAAAATACATGCAGGTTCAAAAGCGGACCCACTCTACCTGCCCGAGGACCCACTACATCTCGCAGAAGAGTTCTTCTATGTTAGAAAAGTTTTCGATTACTTTGGCCTCTGAAAAAAGCGCTCCATATGATTCTTCTAAATATCGTGTTTTCTTTTGACTAATATCCATAATCGTAAAGAATGAATCCATGCTTTCTTCATTTTTCAGTTCTAAAAATAAATCCAATTCAATCGAGAAATCGGCTAAGTCCCCGACCGAATACGTTTTTACGAATGAATGGTTTTCAATTGAAGAAATAATAGCTCGAGACAAAATTTTGGGTCACCTAAAAGGCCAGCCCAGCTTAAAATATTTAGAAATTGGAACTTTCGAAGGTCGATCACTATTTTGGATGCTGGATCATATATTAACAGCAAAAAGTTCACGTGCCACATGCATTGATGTAGCCGAAAAACCCGTTAGAGCCAGACTTAAAAAAAATATTTCTTTAAGTGGCAAAAAATCAGCTATTAAGCTGATTTCAAAAACATCCTTCGAAGGCCTTATTAAGTTACAAGGTAAACTCTTCGATATTATCTATATTGATGCTGCCCACGACATGAAGTCAGTTATCCAAGATGCCGTTTTAGCTTGGCCTTTATTAAAATCGGGTGGTTATTTAATTTTCGATGACTATTGGCCACTTCCCGCTAGATTCCCTGAAGACTTAATCGCTAGATCATCAATCGAAACATTTCTAGCGGGCTATCGTCGTGAATTGGATTACACTAGGCTTGGCAAAGAAGTCTTTATCCAGAAGAAAAGTATAACGGCAACTTGCCACATTCACAATCACAGCTTTTGGAGTGCTTACGAGTTTGAGTGGTACAATTCGATTCTTAAGAAAAATAATGAAGTTGTGTATTTATCTGAAGAAGAAACTAACCTTCTAGAGTTAACTTTAAGACTAGCTCATCAACAAAACAATTATTCGGTCTGTACCAGTTTTTTAAATCCTAAACACAAAGCCAAAATCAAATATTTAGAGCAAACAGAATTTCTAAAACTCCAACAGTCTTTTGAATCCTCAAAAACTATTTGGATCGGAAAAAATAGCCTTAATAGCGAGATTCATATTCAAAATGTAGATCCGATTTACTTTTTAAATAATTATCCTCAACATTGCTCTTTATTGGCGATTGATTTTAGCTGCGTGGCACCTAACTGGGAACCGTTGTTTATTGGGGCATGGAAGAATTTAAAGCCCGATGGCGCGATCTTGCTATCAAAATGCCATTTTTCAGAGATAAGCGCAGTTAATAAAAAATTTTTGTTAGCGTTCTCAGAAACTGCCGAGATCTACTCGGACCATAACAATATCATTTTTAAATATAAAAAATTAGAAAATGAGTTGATGCCATCATTGGATTAACTTTTGCGACTCATAGTAACGCCAGTACTTTTTTCAATCTCGCTAACTAAATCTGTTTCATATTCGGTTACTATAGATACGGCGGTCCCACTTCGCCCAGCACGTGCAGTTCGACCTATTCGGTGAATGTAGATATCCGAGCTGGCAGGAAGATCAAAAT
>JANPPO010000284.1:0-1824 GCA_031428555.1 Bdellovibrionales bacterium
TCCCGCACGCTGAGCTAGATCTCGCTCGAGCAAGGGACTGGAATCAGTATGAGTTTCAAAAGCTTCTTCGGGATATAGCAAACGAAGCTCATCAATAAAAATCTGAAGTTTTTCTTTAATCCAAAAATGATAATCAAAACCTTTTGCATAAAGTGCCGATCGAGTTCCATTTAAAATACCAGACGGTGCTGGATGATCAACATAAGGAAAAGCGATCACGATCGCAGAACGAAGTCCTGGCTTCCACGCCCGTGGATCTTTCTTCAATTCCGCATGAGTCTTTAGATACTCCATCTCGCCGGCATAACCTTCGGCTAACCAATTTTCGTAGTGAAGCCAGGTCGCAGGTTTTTCAAGCCGAGACACGCCTGCGTGACTTGCGCCGATTTTTTCACATATCTGCTGAAGTTTTGATTCCCAATCAATCACAGCTCTTTTATAGTCGAATGGTGAGCGAAAACAAGTCCTTCTCTTTTAAGATTGAGTTCCCGGAATTAAAGACCCACTCGCAGTGGGCTTCAGCAGATTACGTTCTTAAAAAACTCCAAGCGAACGGTCACGAAGCCTTAATCGCGGGCGGTGCCGTTCGTGATCTTCTGATGGGCCGAGTGCCCGGAGACCTCGATATCGCAAGCAGTGCCAAACCAGATGAAGTTGAAAAATTATTTTTACAGCAAACTGTCGCAGTCGGAAAAGCTTTTGGAGTCATCCGAGTCATCCATCAGGGACATTCGATCGAAGTTGCGACTTATCGTCAGGATTTAGAATACCTTGATGGAAGAAGACCTGAAGGTGTTGTTTTCACAAATCGCCAAGAGGATGCAAAACGCCGGGACTTTACGATCAATGCTCTGTTTTATGATCCCCAAACATCTGTGCTTTATGACGATGTCGACGGAAAAAAAGATATTCAAAATAAAATCTTAAAATGCGTTGGCGAAGCGAGCAAAAGATTTAAAGAAGATGAACTCAGGCGCCTCAGACTGGTTCGTTTTGTTTCGCAAATTGGTTTTCAAGTTGATCCCGAAACAAGAAAAGAACTTGAAGTCAAAATCGAGGGCATTCAAAAAGTCAGCAAAGAGAGAATCACTGAAGAAGTCGGAAAAATGTGGCAAGGCCCGTATCTACCGGAGGCCTTCAAGCTTTGGTGTGAAAGTGGAATGGCGGCACAAGTTGATCCCGCTTGGGAGAGAGGCGCCATTTTAAATGCAGGGGACATCTGGAAAAAACCCCGCGACGAAAAACAAAAGGCGTGGGCTCATTACTTTTCTTTTTTCTTAGAGGAAATTTCGCTGAAAAATCAGTTTAAGCTTTATAAACTTCCAAAAGACTTAGAAAAATTCCTGGAAGGTGTGCATCAGGCGTATCATTCGATACCTCAATTTTTAAAAGCCCGAAAAGGAGAGCAGCGCTTTCAGGGAGCTCAACCCAGTTTCCTTTTGGGTTTCGAATACTATATCGCGAAGAAGGTAACTGGACTTGAAACTCAAAAGCTGACACTTATATTAGAGCAATTTAAAGCAGCTGACCCATTGCCAGAGCCTTTGATCAAAGCACTTCATATACAAGATCAATTTCAAGGACCAGCGCTAGGTCATCAACTTAAAAGGCTTTACTTAGAACAACTCGATCAAAATTGGCAAACTTCTGAGCAAGCACTTTCTTGGCTTAAGCAAAATCCTGCATAACTGACGGAAATTCTTCTACTTGAATCATAATAGGACAAACAAAGGCTAAAGTCTTGGTCTGGTCATCACCGATAGGTTTTGTGAACGGCAATACCTGGGTAATTCCAAGGGGGTGATTATGATTTTTCCATCATTA
>JANPPO010000285.1:0-10546 GCA_031428555.1 Bdellovibrionales bacterium
ATTTTATTTCTTTTCCCGAGCCATACTTGAAGCTTGGAATCATTTCTTTCAAATCGAGGTTCAAGATAGCCTAGATTTTGAAGGACTGCTCGCAAATGAAATTCAGCCTGAGTTAAGGGAACATTATCCCAACCTTCAGACTCTGAGCCACTTCCGCAAATCAAAACTTTTTCATTGCGATTTAGTTTAAGCTTTTCGTCCATAGTATAAACTTGACCGCAAACCTTCGAAGATTTCGCCAAAACTGGTAAACTATAAATCGTTGATAAAAAAACAAAAATGAGAGTACGAAACATCTCTGCTGTTTTAAGTGTTCTTGGCTTTGATTTCAAGGGCTTCTGCAATGATCTTGTTTTGGTGCCATCTAGGCACTCGTTGCTTGACTTTTTGCAGTCGTATTTATGCAACTACCTCGGAAGTAGGCCGTGACAGAGTGATGCTTTTTGTTCACGGTTATCTGCATCCGTCACAAGGAAAAAGTGAATTTGCTCTGCTACATTTTCAATCCAAAGGCCTTCGGGCTTGTGGGGGCAATCGAGTTGGTAGCTCGAGATGACGTTGCCGTCCTTGTCAATGCAACCCAGGATCGCACCTTGGTATTCGCCGTCTAAGTAAGTGGATTCGCCGTCTTCGGCAACAGCTAGGAAAAATAATCTATCCTCTGACAGGCTACACGCATCGGTAAATCCCAAAGGGGTTCCATTCAGTTTACCAAGATCATAGCTTGAAATATTTTGAATCAACGAAGGACCCAGCGCTTGAGACTCATGAATAGAAGATAAAAACTTTTTGTAATCGAGTTCAATAATTGCATTTTGCCCTTTTGAACCGTTACCTCTTTGAAAAAGTTTTAAGCAAGAACCGTGGACAGCTGCGCCCTCGATATTAAGCTCAGGAAAACTTTTAAATAATTCTTCGTAAAGCGAAGAAAAATCAATTATGATCGGATTTCTTAAGCCCGTATTTTGAATTTCGATTAAACTTCCTAAAACTCTTTGGGTTTTGGATCCAGAAGGGACAACCAAAAGTCTATTAGAAAAACTTAAGGATTCAGGTAACAAACACAGAGCTTCCCAATCGGGTTTTTGTTTTTTTCGTTCTTTGTGTTTGTCCGGAAGTATTCCTGGCAGCAGCTGAAGGACTTCGTTAAAGTTTAAGTCTTCCAGTGAATACGAACTTAAAGATAACTCATCATCTGCGACAACAAAAATTTTCTTATCAACTTTCACCAAGCCGCTAGCAGCACTAAGAGGTAAATCTCTTAATTTTGAAATGTTTAGTTTGATCATTTCGCTTTTTCAAATAATTTTACGAATTCTGCGTAGCCACTTTCTTTCAGCTTGGCTTTCGGAATAAATTTAAGGGATGCAGAATTCATGCAGTAACGAAGCCCCGTCGGCTTTGGACCATCCGGAAAAACGTGACCCAAATGGGAATCGGCATACTTACTTCGCACTTCGGTTCGGTCACCAAATATTCCTTTGTCCACTTTCTCGTAGAGATTTTCTTTTACTAGAGGTTTTGTAAAGCTAGGCCAGCCGGTCCCAGAATCAAATTTATCAGCCGAGCTGAAAAGGGGTTCACCAGAAACGATATCAACATAGATACCTTCTTCCAATAGGTTCCAATATTCATTTTTAAAAGGTCTCTCGGTATCAGATTTTTGAGTCACTTCAAATTGCGTAGGAGTCAATTTCTTCTTCAGTTCCTGAGAACTTGGTTTTTTAAAATCACTGGCCTGCCATGCAGATGCTGAATTAACCATAAGTGTAACCACCATAAACGAAACGAGGACCATTTTATTGCTAAACATATTATACCCCTTCTTAAGATGGTATGGGCTGACACGTGTAGGATAATTCCACTATACGTTAAAAGTCATGACTGACTGCAAATTAATCAGGTTCAAATCGCACAGTTGGAACGGTAAAACCTGTACTCCATCGAATCGTTTGGCTGATTCTCGTTTCGTCGATTTTTCCATCATAATAGACATTTGTACCGACCATCACCTCGGTGCGTCCAATCCGCAGTGGGCTTGTTGAATTAAACAGCACAGAAGCCCCTGCTGTTCCGATAACTCCAGTTCCCATTGCAACGCCGTCGCAATAAAATTTTACAGTTCCTTTGTTCCAAGTCACAGCCAGATGATGCCATGTTGTTGTATCTGAAAAACAGGGACTGGTCGTTTTCTTTTCAGTGAAAGTCGTACCTTCAAGTGAGCCTTTAAAAGTTGGATAAAAACTACCAAGGACTCTTTTCATCCCGATTTCCCAACCTAGTTGCCCGCCTCCGCCGCTTTTCGAAACTAATATCGCAGTGGTATCATCAACGGTGGGGTAAGAATCAAATTTCACCCAAAACTCCACAGTCATTTTTTCTGACAGTACATCAAGCGAATCATTATCTGAAGCTTGTAAAAAATTTAGCAACAACGAGGTTAACGTTCGTCCCTCTAAAAACTTTCCTGGCGAAGCAACAGTGGAACCAGAATTAGTTAAAACATTATTCTGTAAACCACTGTAAAATGACTGATCGACAAACTCTGCGCCACTATCAAAATGGTAAAGCGCAACCGTATTGTAAGCATCTTGATTCCAAGAAAATGACGCCGGAGTAGCATCAGTATTTAGAGTCTGGTCTGTGGCTTTAACTTCCAAAACGTGGTTTCCATTCGCAATCGTCGAATAAACAAATGGACTTACACAACTTGACCACATTCCAGCATCCAAGCGACATTCAAATGTTGATCCCGTTTCTGTCGACGTAAATGAAAAAGTCGCACTCAGTTTCAAATTTGGATTAGTCGGAGTCGCAGTTAGAGTCGTGTCCGGCGCCGTGGTATCTCGAATCCAAGTCACCGAGATAACTGGAGAAGTGATTGTCCCATCTGTTTGTGTGAAACCAAATGGATAACTTCCATCTACAGATTTATTAATCGTGTAAGTAAATGCGCTACCAGCACAAATGCGAGTCAGCGAACTAGCGGGTACGGAAACTTCCGACGCTAATGCGCCGCTGGACAGCTGAACTGTATAGCCATCAACACAGGTCCCGGAAACCGTTATGGACGTCGCGTTGCTGCGAAAAGGGGAAACAGCAGGTGTCACGATAACTGGTGGAGGAAGAACGCTACTGTCTCGAGTCCAAGTTTGAGCTCTCGTGGCTGAAGTATTTCCAGCAGCATCTGTCTGAAAAAAACTAAAGTTATAAGTTGCATCAACAGCTTTAACGATTGAAAAACTAAATAAGCTCGATACGCAAAGTGTGTTTTGAACGCTGTCTCCCGTCACATAAACCGTTGCTCCACTTTCGCAAGATCCTGATACAGCTAAATTCCCAGCTGCTGTGTAAGGATTAGTTGAAGGATTAGCAATCACAATTGACGCAGGGACGACTGTGTCCCGCGTCCAAGTGACTGTTGCAGCGGCTGAAGTGACATCAACATTATTTGTTTGAGTCACTGAAAAAGCATAAACACCATCAACTGACTTTTGAACCGTAAAGCTAAAACTACTTGCAGCACAAGTCAGAGAAAGTTGACTTGCCGGAGTTGTTACATCTGCAGCAATGACGTCTCCTGAAAGTCTAACAATATTTCCGGTCGTGCAAGAACCTGCAATTGCAATTGAATTCAAGTTGCTAAAAAGCGGATTAGGATTTGGTGATGTTAAAACTGGTATCGCTGGAATGGACGAGTTCACTTCCCAGTCGAAAACTAAGCCGATTGACTGGTTACCTGCGATATCGGTTTGTCTAAAAGTGTAATTGTAAATAGCATCCGCTACCTGGCTAAGCCCAACTGAAAACGCGCCTGCTGAACAAGTGCTCGCAATAGTTTGAGCACCGGTTACTTGAATCGAGCTACTTCCTTCGCAAGAACCACTAACAGTAATAGCTGTAGCCGAAGTTGCATAAGGATTAGCAAGTGGGGAAGTAATCATGGGCGCACTCGGCGCGACAACGTCCTTAGAGAAGGTTCTGGTAATTGTAGCAGCATTACCGGCTCCATCAGTGTGATTCACGGTTAATTCAACAGCATTTACTCCGTCTGCTAAGGCAGACAAATTTAAATTAGCTGTCCAGCTTAAGCTTGTGCATGGAATCGTTGCAGTTGCTGAACCTGTTAAGACAACATTGCGACCCTCTTCTGAACAAGCCCCAGAAATAGTGAAAGCCGAATTGTTTGCTATGTTAACCCAGGTTCCATTAACCGGGCTTGCAAAAGAAAGAGTTGGGTTGATTGTATCCTTCAAAACATTAACAGACGAGACGGGTGAAGAGTTAGTAGCTAGGTCAGTCATCTGAGCCGTTAGATTTACTGTTCCATCAGCAACTAAACTTAAATCTAAACTTTTGCTAAAGGTACCGAGGGCACAAGTTGTCGTTGTCGAAACGGCGCCACCGATAGCGATGGTACTACCGGACTCATTGCAAGTTCCTTGAAAAAGAAAAGTAGATTTATTTGAGTTGTTAACCGGAGCACCCGTTAACGGCTGAGCAATCGTAAACGTTGGCGCAATATTGTCGTGTGTGATTGTATCACCAATGCAGACTGATTCTTCGGTTAAATTTCTGACTTTTATATAGATTGTATTAAGCGCATTTAGTGAAGAAAGAGTCCGACTTTTACTGATGGCAATTGGCTCCCAGATCCCACCGCTGACACATGTAGAGTCTGAAGTGATGTACATTTCTGTGGCTCTTCTAGCAGAAAGAGTTAAAGTAGCGCCGACGACTTTCGTATACTCTTGACCAGCATTAATTGTAATAGATGGCAAGAGGGTAGGCACTGCCTCTTGCTTAACTCCGGGGCCTGGGCCGCATCCGATTATCGTTGCCGCTAGCCCAGAAAAGATGAGCCAAATTCTTACGAGCTTCATAATCTACTTATCGGAATTTTCCGAGAAGTTCTAGAACAAAATGTTTCACGTTAAGACACTTTGAAAGAGTTCAAATCGAAGACAGTCCAATATGAAGAAAATTTAACAGCCTCATTTTGAGACAAAGCAACCAGCCAAGCGAAATTGTGATTACACTGAAAAGTGAAATTTTATCAGACTTTTTGTTTGTTCAAAAAATTAGTAAAAAGTTTCCTTCTGATTATATTCCGCACCTAACTTTTCACGAAAAATTCTTAAAGGCTTAAATTTATTTTCGATCCAGTCTTTGCTAGCGGCACCGGAGTGATATTCCTTTGAAAGCCCAGTCGGTAAAAATCGATTCGCTAAACTCATGATCGAAGTAAAAATTTCTGGAAATAAGGCGAAGCCTATTTTTGCAACTTTCGCAGGTAAAGAAATGACAAGTTCAGTTTGACCAAATCTTACTGCGTTCACTATTTCTTGGGCTGCAGTCGTAGCGGAAATAGACAAACCAGGCGTGTGATCAGATAAAGAAAACCAGGCGTACTCTTTTTTTGCATCACCTTTAAAAATTCCCTGCACCGGGGAACCTGTTCTCATCAGTCCAGGGTAAACCGTAGTAATTTTAATTCCGAACTGATGAAGTTCAGCAGCTGCAGTTTGAGAGTATCCCCCAACTGCAAATTTACTAGCGGCGTACGAAGAAAGATGGGGGACGGGAATCTTGCCTCCGATAGAGCTTACATTCACAATGTGGCCTTCGCCTTTATGTTTAAAATAGGGAATCAACATGTCGCAGGCATTTTGAATGGCGAAAAAATGGATGTCCATCAAAGAATGGTAATCAACCGGATCCATTGCTTCAATTGGGGCGGCCATGACGGCGCCGGCATTATTGATCAGGATATCAATTTCACCAACTTCGGTGTGAATAGCAGAAAAAGTTTTTGAAAGATCTTTTGCAACAGTCACATCGCAAACATAAACCGAGGCGTTAAGTCCCGTGCGATCCTTTAAAATTTTTTGTGCCTTTTCTAGTTCTTCTTGATCGCGCGCTAAAATACTAACTTGGGCACCTTCATTTAAAAATTCCTGCGCCAATGCAAGCCCCAGCCCGCGTGAGCCCCCCGTAATAATAACAGATCGATTTCGAAAATTAAAATCTGGTTTAAACGGAAATATTTTAAGTCCAAGTGCTAAAAGGCCAAACCCCAAAGCTGATTTTCGATTTTTCGTTAAAGCAAGCGCTCCGGCTGCGAGACCCGCAACTACAGCGACTTCATTTCTTAAAGCACGATTCATAAAATCTCCTATTGGCTTAGTCCCATTCAAAAGCATAAGAGGCCAAGTTGGCAACGGAAGCCGCCTGAAACTGAAATACAGCAAGCATTAACCAATTTGTATTTTGAAATACTTATGAATTACACGATCGACCAGCGGTTGCGGCTACCTTTAAGAAACAAAAGATAATACAAAATTCCGGTGATTGCTCCGCCCAAGTGAGCGCCGTGTCCTATCGGAAGGCCTCCACCACCGGCCTGTGCATAAAGACCCCACACATCTAATCCAATGAACAAAATAGCGCCAAAAAAAGCAGGCACAGGAACAAGACCCATCAACAGAATTTTTTCTTTCGGAAATGCCAATGAGAATATCAGTATCACGCCAGAAATTGCGCCCGACGCACCCAATGCTGGAATATCTGGATTTCCGATGAGCCAAGCAGAAACGAAAGCATGACTCAGTGAACTGATAATGGCTGCCACAAAGTAGAAAGTTATAAAACGACGAAAGCCCAAAATTTCTTCAACAATCGGACCAAAACTATTTAAGACAAACATGTTTAATAAAAAGTGCCAGAACATGTTGTGGGAAAATGCTGAAGAAATAAGAGTCCAGTAACGACCCTCGGTTAGACTTGACCAACTGACCAAAAAGTTTTTCATCATCAAGATCGGAGAGATTCCCGTTTCGTCAGAAAAAGTCCACATAATGAAAACAATTGTATTCAAAATAATAAGGCCCGGAATTATTGTGGAGCTTCGTCTTCGAACTTCTAAATCCACTTGCGTCTCCTTTTTAGAGTAACCATAAGCAAAGCGCAGAAACCGCTGTTGGCACGAGCGCACTTTTAAAAAGTGAAAAGGCATTGATGCCGTCTGTTCCAAAAGCAGGATTTAAAGTACTGTATCCTGCAGGATTCGGCGCGTTCGCAATGACAGTAAGGCCACCACCCACAACACTTCCAGCAACCAATGCATATTTCGATGACTCTGATAAATTGGGAATAAGTGAACCAAGGTAAGTTAACGCGGCATTATCGGTAAATGCGGTCAGGCCCATTGCTCCTAAATAAAGTGGAAGTGCACTGAGTTTGGTTAAGATGGGCTCAATCCACCACGCCTGAAGTCCCCCTAAGATAACCAGCCCACCTAAGAAAAATGCAACAAGAAGTGCTTCGCGAATTCGCAGCTCATCCTGATATTCTTTTGTAACTGTGCTGACGCCTAAGAAAAGCATAAAGAGTCCCATAAAAAGAACTGTATGATGTGCCGAGATGACAATGAGGCTCAAAATCACGACATGAAGTACGATGACCCAAACCGGAGTTTGAAACTGATTTTTTTCTTCAGTTGCTTTGAGATTAACACTCGAAATTTCTTTTCTGAAACGATACGCAACGAAAGCAGTGGAAATTAAAACTGCAATGGCAGCCTTCCAGCCGAAATTGGTCAGCATAAATTGTAAATCCCAGCCCCATTTACCAGCGACCATCAAAACGGGCGGTGCCGCAAACGGAGTCAGTGTGCCACCGATCGAGATATTCACAAACAAAAGACCAAGAGTCGCGTACTTCAGTTGTGTGGAAATTGAACTGGAATAAAATTGGCGAAACAAAATAAGAGCCGTGACCGTCATGGCAGCGGGCTCTGTAATAAAACTTCCAAGTAAGGGGCCTACAACCATTGTGGCAACATAGAACCCAAGGCTTTGTTGGAGCGGGAGCAATCGGCCGCAGGATTTAATAATCTTTCCTGCAAGCTCCAAAATTGGTCTAGATGCACAAACAGTCATGATCACAAAAACAAAGAGGGGTTCAGTAAAATTTCGGGCTTCGAGATATTGAACTGCGTCTTTTACGCCAACCGTCGCCATATAAAATGCGATAAAAAAACCGGCCCATATTCCAAAAACAACTTCCACTTCACCCAGTAAGTGGAAAACATTTTCTGCGACTGAACCTTCTGGAAACTGATGTCCCAATTTTTGGAATCGACTGCAGAGAAATGTATGAAGGATGGCTAACGCAAAGAGCACGGTCGCAATCAACTCTATTGAAGTCGGATGAGTCACAGAATTTTCAATCATCTAAAAAGCTTATAGAGATCGAATTTTAGATGCAAATTGCAATGCACTACGTTTTAACAATTAACGCAGGATATTTGGCGTTTTGAGCATATTAGGCATATCATAAAAGAGCGAGAGAGCAATGTCTTGAGGTTTGGCTCAACAAGGAGAAAAAAATGAAATTCAAAAATGTAGTAGTTTATTCGGCAATTTTAATGCTCGTTGGTTGTGGAACTAAGGAAAAAGCTTCAGAAAGTGAAACTCCAGTTGCTTCAACGACTCCTAGTGAACCAAGCCTTCCAGCTTTAGAGTCTGCAGATGCTGGCTTTGTTGTAAGAGGTAAAGAAATTGGTAAATTAACCTTAGTTGACTCAAGCAGCGGCATGACTGCAACTTTTAGTGCGGAAAAATTAGAGCAGGGCACTTACGTTCTTCAAATTGAAGAAGCCTGCCAGATTCCACCCAGATTAAAAAACGAATTACCACCTAAAGTTACAAAAATTCTATTGGGAGAATTTACGACCGGTTCTGGTAACACGTCCTCAGAATTTGCCAAGCCCGGGATGAGCATAGGCGAAAGATTTATGCCTGTTGCGCAAAAAGCAATTAGCTTAAACAAAAAAGCGAAGAGCGGGAAATTAGCCAGACTTGCCTGCAGTCTAATTGTGAAACGATAGCTTCAGTATTCTCATCACGACATGAGCTCTAAATAATTACTCTAAGAAACTTTCGCCGGATATTTTTTGAGGTAAAATCTCTATGCCGGCTCCCAGGATTGGGCGAAAGAGTTCCACTAAATCTTCTTCTACGAGCGTTTCTTTTACAAGTAGCAACTCTGCCCCAGTTTCTAAAATAGAGCGATATCTTTGCAAAATGGCTTGTGAATTGTAAGTTGCTAAATCAACAAGTTCTTTAATAGCACAGTCTATTTCCCGAGCAGTCGTTTCGCTATATAGTTTTCTTTCAACAGAGTAGGGGTTGGGTCCCAAGTAGCCACTTGATTCAACTTCGTAAGCGACATTTCCTAATTTTTCGGTCATTCCATATCGAGTCACAATGCTTCTTGCGATATCCGTTGCTCTCAACAAATCATCTGCAGCGCCTGTCGAGATTTGATTAAACACCACAGCTTCAGCAACTCGGCCTCCCATAAGGACCGACATTTTATTTATCAGCTGATCTTTCGTAAGTAAAAAGCGGTCTTCGGTTGGTCTTTGAATTGTGTAGCCTAAGGCGCCAACGCCGCGTGGGATTATCGAAATTTTATGAACGCGATCAGAATCAGGTAGTGAGTTTGCGACCAGTGCATGGCCCATTTCATGATAAGCAACTGTTCGGCGCTCGACTGGATTAAGTAAGCGATTGCGGCGCTCAAGTCCTGCTACGATTCTTTCTATCGCTAAAGTAAAATCTTGAGTCGTAATAGCTTGAGCAGTTCGTCGAGTTGCAACGAGTGCAGCCTCGTTGACTAAATTTGCAAGGTCCGCACCTGTAAAGCCTGGGGTCATGGCTGCGATCTCTTCTAATCTTGTATCAGGGGAAAGTATCACTTTGATTGAATGGACATTCAAAATTTGCAGTCTTCCAATTTTATCGGGGCGATCTACTAAGATCTGTCGATCAAATCGTCCTGCCCTTAAAAGTGCGGGATCTAAAACTTCAGGCCGATTTGTTGCTGCTAGTAAGACAATTCCAGCTTTGGTATCAAATCCATCAAGCTCAGAAAGTAATTGATTCAAGGTTTGTTCTTTTTCATCATGACCACCGGCCATGGGGCTGATAGATCTGGCCCGCCCAAGAGCATCAAGCTCATCGATAAAAATAATACACGGGGCTTTTGATCGGGCCTGTTGAAAAAGATCTCGGACTCTGGCAGCGCCAACGCCTACAAACATTTCAACAAATTCAGAACCACTGATTGAAAAAAAGGGGACAGCCGCTTCACCGGCGATCGCCTTTGCTAAAAGCGTTTTTCCGGTACCAGGAGGACCGACCAGTAAAACACCTTTGGGCATACGAGCACCCAATTTTCCATAACTCTTTGGATCTTTTAAAAAGTGAACAATTTCTTTGAGCTCATCTTTTGCTTCCTCAACGCCAGCTACGTCAGCAAAACTGGTTTTAATATCAGTCTCCAAGTAGATCTTCGCTTTGCTTTTCCCAACTGAAAGAACGCCGCCGCCCATGCCGCCCTTAGCTGCTAATTTTTTCCCTAAATAAATCCAAAGTCCAAAAAATATAAGAGCTGGAACAGTCCACGCCAAAAGTGTCTTAAGAAAAGTACTTTCAACAAGGCGGCTATACTTTATCCCGTATTGATTCAGGTCTTGAAC